>DAOTWU010000083.1:0-1810 GCA_034435735.1 Anaerolineae bacterium
TAGCCCCGCTTGAAGCCACGCTATTTCATATGGCCATGTTGTAGCGTGGCGGAAGCTATCAGGCGATGGTGTGAGCAGAATAAAGTCAATATCTGAATCAGGGCGGGCAGTGCCCCGCGCATAAGAGCCGACAAGCGCCAGCGCATACAGGTTTTTCTGCGCCTGTGCCCATGCCTTCACAATGGTTAAAAGGGAATCAATCGGCGGCGTTGGCATGGCGATAAACAGAGGCCAATTTGATGGTAAAGGTTGTGCCTATACCCACAGCACTTTGTACATCAATTTCCCCATGATGCATGTCGATAATCCGCTTCACGATTGACAGCCCTAAGCCTGAACCACCAGTATATGATGAACGAGCGGTATCGGCACGGAAGAAGCGGGTGAAAATATGTGGTATATCATCCTCACTGATGCCAATGCCCGTATCTTCTACCATAATGACAAGATGCGCATTCACTGACCTGGTACGAACGGTGATGCTGCCATTTTCTGGGGTGTAACTAATGGCGTTGCGGATGAGATTCATAAACGCGCGATGTAGCTCTTTGGGGTCAGCCCGCACATAAGGGTTATCCGCATTGAGTTCCAAGTTAATGCCCACCCGCTTCTCTTCAGCCATATTGCGCAGCCCCTCGTCAATCTCTAGCAGCAAGGTATGCACATTACACCGCTCTAATTTAAGGTTCGTTTGGCTATCAAGCCGAACCATTTCCATCATATTATCGATTAGCTCGGTCAATCGCCGCACTTGTTCAATAATCGCCGTCGCATGGATTTGACGGCGAGAAGCATCGGGTTCGCGCTCAAGTAAAAACACTTTTGTATTGATGATACTGAGGGGGGTCTTCAAGTCATGGGTTATATCGCCAATAAGCTGTTGCAATAACTGTACCCGCGTTTCTTCCAAATCGGCGGCGACTATATCCGTAGCGGGGCGGTCCATCTCTGCTATATCATAGCCAATACCTAATATATTACCATCAGGCAGGCGACAATAAGCCCACTTTTGCAAGCGATAAGCACCTGATTGCGAGCGCACCAAACAACGGTAAAAGCGCCGTTCTGCTTGCTCCAGACGCATCTGTACTGCTTGGTAATCCATAATATCTGGATAAAGCAAGGTTAGGGGCTTGGGATGTGATTTGAGTTCTTCTTCTGTCCACCCCAATAATTCATGACAAGCTTCATTCCAGAGCAAACAGCGGCATTGTGGATCGCAAACAAAAAATAGCACGGGCAAAGACCGCAACAGGTCTTGAAACTGTGTCAATGTATTAAGAGAAGTTGGTGACTGCTTTTTTCTTAAGTTATCTAATTCAGTTCTTAAATGAGCATTTTCTTTGCGTAACTGCTCTAGTTCATGCTGCAAAGTTGCTAATTTATTGGCATTAGACATCCAAAATGTCCCACACTCATTGTGCATCTCATGTTTATATTATCGTACCTATTTTGATTTTGTGCAGTAAAGGTTTTATGAAAAATGGAAATAAAAAACAGAGGGCGTCTATAACCCTCTGTTCATCTTTGTTTATATATGGAAACAAGATTTATTTAGGCGCCATGCGAATAGCGCCATCCAGGCGAATGGTTTCGCCATTGAGCATTTCGTTTTCAACGATATGCTGTGCCAGTTGCGCATATTCTTCGGGGCGGCCTAAGCGCGGGGGGAATGGCACTTGTTGCCCTAAAGAGATGCGTGCGGGTTCTGGCAATGCAGCGAGTAGTGGCGTATCAAAGATGCCTGGCGCAATAGTCATCACGCGGATGCCATAGCGAGATAAATCGCGGGCAATGGGCAATGTCATGC
>DAOTWU010000084.1:0-2326 GCA_034435735.1 Anaerolineae bacterium
AAAAGGTGAAACAGCCCCCGCGCCGCCAGCACAACCGTCGCTAAGATGCCGGCAATCTGGCCGACCATACTTATATCACCAGAGATAACGCTGCGGTCAGCAGCAATTCCCAAAGCAATGGTGGCCGCTAAAGCGGCAATAGCACCTAATAACATCCACATAAATCGCCGAAAATAAGGCCGTCGCTCCACAACTGCGCTGAAAAGTAGTTTGGGTTTCTCTAAAACCATAATCAATAACTCCTAGATAAAACTTGCTATGTGTTTAGTATAGCGATAAGGCTTAATCAGCGTTATGAAATAGATATAACAATATCCTCACGAGTTTATAACCCAAATCAACCCTTTTTATCTCTCTATTCAAACGGTTTGTGTATATGCACGGCGCTAATTTTTGATAATCTTAATATAGAGATGAGTGCGATATTGCAGGGTTTTGGAACATTTATTTATAGAAAACGAAACGTTCCCCCCTAACATCCCTAAAAATCATTTTTCTTAAACATCGAAGCTAAATGTGGATTGAGTAACGGAACGCCATCATGAACCAGACCAGCAGGGAAGCGACCAAACAGATGCGCCAGGTCTTGCGGCAAGTGCAAAATCACATTGTGCAGGCCAATTTGAATTTTGGTGCACAATTAGAATCTATCGGTTTTGTCGATGTCATTCACCACCCTTCTATGGTTGTTCCCCATTTCAACTATGTCACACCACGCAAAAACACGGCATGGGTCGGTGGCCAAGCCATTGAAAAAGGGATACAGTCGCTTAAAGAGCATGGACACCGAGGGCGTATTTGTTTTGTGGAGGGGCTTTTCCCACCAAAGTTCGCCAATACCTTACACCAATTGGGGTTGGAACTAGAAGCAGAAACCCCAATCATGATTCATAAGCTAGAACGCACTGAAGTCGCGCAACTTCCAGAGTATCCTCGTGAGTGCCAAGTTATTCAGGCCGATGATCAAGAGAAACTGGCGTTATGGTGGTATGTTTGGCAGAACGCTTACTATGATGTCGTCGTCAGTGGTGTAGAGCCAGTGTATGTCGGCCAGAGTATGCGAGCGGTGGCACAAGGCCAGCAAATTGACCTCGTGTTTTACCAGCAGGGGTTTCCGCTTGGGGTGGCGCTCATCACCGTGTACGAGCAATCAGCCCATTTGATGGCGTGGGCACTGATGAAAGAAGCTCGTGAACCAGAGATGATAGGAATCATTTATAACGCCGCCATTCGTGCAGCGGCACAACGGGGCTGTCACATACTGTTTATGGCAGGCGAAACCAATCAAGAGCGGCAAATTGCCCGCAAACTTGGTTTTATAGACGCTGGCAGTATCGTGTGCTATGCTGAGGCAACGGATATAGCACATGAGGAAAATGATGAAGCGTTGGAGCAACCTGTTTTTATTCTCCGCTGAGCGCGACGCGATTATCGCCACGCTACAAACGGCACTACAAGAGCTAGGCTATACGCTGTATAACCCGTTCGGCGGCATGCCAGGTTTGGCCTACCCACAGACAGTTAAGCTCTTCGTTTCACCACCAGAAGGCGACATCATCCGCATCATTGGTAAGCCAATTAATGAATTATTGCCCCCACTCTCTCAATGTGGTTTATGTTTAATGCTTAGTTTTGATGAAGAGAGTGCGTCCATCATGCTATACCAACATGGACAAGAAACTTCATTGCAAGCTCTAGCCCCCTACTTGCGCGAGGGGAAAACCTTAGCAGATGTAGAAGCAGCCCTCAATAATACGCCAATTGTTGATGATGAGCATGAACATCTATCTGATGTACCACTAACGGCATTGCCAGAAGATATGCAAACGTTAGCCCAAGGCGTCAACCCGCAAGAGGCAGATAAATTATTCCAACGCTTTGCAGGGAAGCTATTGCGCAATGACGAAGAGCGTGCCGCGGCACAGGCTTTACTCAAACCCCAATCACCAAATTGGAATAGCGTTGGCGGGCGACAGGCGATGGCAATTATGAGCTGTTTGCCCGTTTCATCAAACTGGCATCAGCCTGATTTCATCACCCTGCGCGATGCCTACCAGCTTCATGCACGGCGGCAACGGCGACCACAAGCAAAATTGTTGCCCGGTGATGCGGAAGCGATGGCCGCAGTGCCCAATGCATTAGAGTATGTACCCATCTATGGAGGGAAATAAGTGCGCATGTCTGCCGAAGACCGTGTGCGTTGGGATGACATATACCGTAAACGGTTAAACGAACCTTATCCTCCGCCCAATCCACTTTTATTTGAATATACGCCCCCAGTGAGCAATAACGAAGTGAAGCGCGCACTTGATGTAGCTGCTGGCTT
>DAOTWU010000085.1:0-6179 GCA_034435735.1 Anaerolineae bacterium
TCGCCAACGCCCAAAGGGTTTGTTTAGAGATAATCACATCTGCATCCACACCGCGCTCGCGGGCTTTTTGCTTGCGCCAGTCATACAACACCGAGAAGCGCCCAGCCAGCACAGGGTCTGGCGGGTCATGGCGGGGGCGGCGGGGTAATGGTTGATCACGCCCTTCAGTGATTGCTTGAAGTAAAGCATCACCATAGCGGCGCACCTGCATCGCAGATACACCATGAACTTGATGCAATTGACTACGGGCAGAGGGCATTTCGCGAGCAATCTCTATTAGTGCCGCATTGGTCAAAATTTTGAACGGCGGGCGATTTCGTTCGCGGGCGATTTTATCGCGCAAAATAAAAATGCTGCGCAGGACGGCCAACTGCTGGCGATTCAGGTTGTTAGGAATGCCCAGCCGCCAAAAATCATCCGGGTCAAATTCACGAGGGCCAATATCGCCAACGGCGATAACATCCTCGAAGAACTCGTAAGCCTCTTCCAGCCGCCCTTTTTGCAATAACTCTTGGTAAAGATGGTCGCGCAGTGGAATAAGGTAGTGCGTATCAAGTTGCGCATAGCGCAATTTAGAAGCGGAAAGCGGGCGTTTTGCCCAATTGTCACGTTGGTGCTTTTTACTCAGATGTACGCCGAAAACTTGCTTCAGCATATTGCCCAGACCAACCGCAGTATACCCACAAACGCGCGCGGCGGCCATCGTGTCAAAGACATGCACCACATCAAAGCCATAATCACGCTTAAGGCAAACTAAGTCATACCCTACGGCATGGAAAATTTTCTCCACTTTGGGGTTGGCCAAAACATCGCCAAAAGGCTGAATATCTTCAATCGCAAAAGGATCAATGATGTAATCATCGGTGCGGGTAGAAATTTGGATGAGACATACTTGTTCACGATAGGCATGCAAGCTATTGGCTTCTGTATCAATACCAATAACAGGCTGCCGCCCCAGTTGGGACATCAAATCGCGAAAGTCATTGTCATTGTCAATGTAAAATGCTGGTTTTAAGGATGGAACAAACATCAATGATAACCATAACGCTAAAGCCAGCCGCGCCTACGGAAATACAGTAACATCGCCACGGCTATAATGAGCATAAAAAGACTGATAATGAAAAAAGCCATTGGATGATCATCTAATGGCAGTTCTATATTCATGCCATAAATGCTAGAAATCAAGGTCAAAGGTAGCATAATGAAGCTAATCACGGTCAAGATGCGCATCACATCGTTGATGCGATGATTGAGTAGTGTATCTGCCGTTTCTGCTAACCCTGCAATCACTTCATAATTTTCATCTAAAATGTCGCGCGCTTTCCTTAAATGGTCAGCAATATCGCCAAAATACTCTTCTAGGTCTTCGTGAATAATGGCATGTTCGCCGGTTTCTATTTCTTCAATGACGGGTAATTGCTGGCGAACAATGCGGCGTAAGGCTAATACATCGCGGCGAACAATAGAAATCTCCTGAATAATGCGTTGAGAGCGCTCTGTAAAAATTTGCTCTTCAATTGCCTGAATGTTGGCATCTACGCGCCGAAGTATTGGGAAAATGTAATCGACAAGCGTATCAATAATCACATAAAACGTATGATTAGCGCCCTTCCCTAAAAGGCGCTGGCGCATCTGCTCATCTTCTTCAGCTACTTCAAAAAGTTTATTTAGGGGTTTGAGTTGACCATCATGCAAAGTGACAACATAGCCTCGTCCCACGAAAAAATCCACCTCTGCAGCGCGAGTAATCCGCGCGACAGGGTCCCACTTCGGAAAGTGCATAACAACAAATAAATAATCGTCATCAGTATCAATTTTGGGGCGTTCTATGCGGCTTTGCACATCTTCGAGGTGCAAGGGATGAATATAGGGATATTGCTCTCGCAATGCAGCAATATCTTCTGCATTAGGATTAATAATATTTGTCCACGTAACGCGGCCATGTGTGAGTTGATAGAGCGTCATAAATTTATTATCTACCCGAACGCTATCTGAAACAAGGTAGGATTAAGGAAAATCAAGGTAGAAGTTTGGGCAATATAGGCGTAATATAAAGCAAGAAAAGGGGTTGTATTGTGTTTGTATTGGCTTGAATTTCAGTCTGTGTTGTCATACCTTGAAACCTCACTTGCTTAGGTGTGTTTTGTTAGAAACTCAACAAAATCTGTTTTTGACAGGGTATAGTGCTTGTGATATATTTAACACACTGTTCTGAAGGACTCTACAAGTGGGGCAAAAAGCACACAAATCCTGACACTTCAGGCCACAATACATTCATTCTTCCTAAGAACTAATCGGAGGAACTGCTAATGGCTACAGCGAATGCTGCTCAAGCCAAAACGGCGGCTGCAAAAGCGGCGCCGGAAGTGCAAGTTAGCGCCCCCAGCAGGCGCGAATTTCTATATTACATCTGGGGCGCATCTATGGTGATGCTGTTGGGGCAAGTGACAGCTGGCATCATCTGGTTTGCGTTCCCTCGCTTCAAAGAAGGCGAATTCGGTGGTGTATTTAAATTTAACCCCGAAGATTTGCCAGAGAAAAATGTAGGGCCGTTTACAGTGGCATCAGGCCGCTTCCATGTCAGCAATGTGGATGAAGGTCTGTTGGCGTTATACATGGTTTGCACCCACCTTGGCTGCTTGCCGAAGTGGATTGATACCAACCATCGTTTTGAATGCCCGTGCCACGGTTCAAAGTTTGAGCTAAACGGCAAATACATTGAAGGGCCTGCGCCGCGCTCGCTAGACCGCTTCGTGATGACCATCACGTACTCGGATGGCACGCAGGTTAAGACGAACGACGCTGGTGACCCAATCGCCTTAGACCCGAATAAGAGTATCGTCGATATTCAGATTGATACTGGCGCCCGCATCTCGCGCCCGGGTCGTGTTTAGGTCACATGTGTAAGGCCGTCACTCATGTGTAAGGCCGTCACTTAGGAAATTCCGTCCTTAACGGTTGACCGAGGAGAAAAATGTCCGTACTCCCGTTCCCTACCATCCTTGATGACATAAAGGAAAAGGGCCTGCGTCGCGCGTTGTACGATGCGGTTGATACAACCGTCGAGCGCGTCACAGCAGGCATGAACATTCAGGACATCCGCGAGGCATTACGGGGCGAAAATCCCAGCCGGCGCCCAAACCCGCGTTTGACGCCCCATGCGGATAGTTTCTGGCTACATATGCGTCCAAGCTACTTCAATAAGGAAGTCACGGGAATTTACCCGACCTTCCGTTTGGGGTGGCTTTCGACCTATTTCGTATTCTTCGAGACCATTACCGGCATTCTGCTGATGCTGTGGTACACGCCATCGCCAGAAATTGCCTATGGTAACATGCTCAACATTCTGGGCAATGTGCCACTAGGGCAATTCGTCCGCGACCTGCACCGTTTGGGTGCGGAGGCGATGGTGCTGATTGTCGCATTACATATGATGCGAACATGGTTCACAGCCAGCTATAAAAAACCGCGCCAGTTCACCTGGTTCACCGGTGTGGTTCTGCTCTTTGCTACCGGTTTGCTCAGCTTCTCTGGCTACCTGCTGCCGTGGGACCAGTTGGCGCTATGGGCGGTGACCATCGGCGCTAGTATGGCGGAGGCAACGCCGGTCATTGGTAAAGAGGTGAACTTGCTCTTACGCGGTGCACCGGAGTTAGGCGCTAATGGTCTTTTGCGCTTCTATTTGTTGCATGTTTTGGCGCTGCCGGTTCTGCTCTTCGTTTTCCTGGGCGTCCACTACTATAAAGTCATTATTCATGGCCATAGTTTGCCGCCACAATCCGAGAATATTGGCGAAGACACCGCAAAGCGCGTACCGCTGGATAAGCGCGTTTACTTCATCCCTGACCTACTCACCAATGAGCTAATGTGGATTGGTGTAACAACCTTCATCATGGTGGTGTTGGTTATCTGGTTCTACCATGCGCCGCTAGAAAATCACGCCGACCCGCAGGTAACGCCGCTTGGTACAACAGCGCCATGGTACTTCCTGTGGATTCAGGGTGCATTGAAACTTGGTGACAAGTTCCTTATGGGTATTGCCTTCCCCACGGGCTTGCTCGGTATTCTGGCTGTCATGCCTTATATTGATACTGCGCCCAGCCGCCGCTATAAAGACCGCCGCATTATGATTACGCTTGGCCTGTTGCTCATTTCCTTCACAACCATTTTGAGCTATATGGGTCTGCCAGAATTTGCGGTGAGCACATCAGCGGAAATTGAAATCCTGCATGAGTTGGATAAAGAACCCGCCCACAACCACATGGGTATTATCCGCCCTGTGCCATATGAGCAATTAGTTGTTGGCTGGTATACCACTGCGCAATTCGATGTACCAGAAGACGAAGATGTCAATGCGTATCTGGCCGAATTCAACGCGACAATCGCAGAAAACGGCCAATATGAACAACTTGTAGACGATTTACGGCAAACCGCATTCACCGTTACCAGCACCGAACCCATGTTTGAGGCTATTCCAGAAGATGCTCCAGAACTGGAAGCTGTGATTGAAGAGTTCTATCACATGCTGAAAGAAGAAGAGTTGGAATTGCCTAATGCTTGGGGCGCTATCATCATCACTGAGAACCAAGACGGTTTGAAGCGCGTCGACCTAGCCATTAGCTGGGATGGCGTGGAAATTGAACAAGGTGATGTTGTGCTTGATGAAAACGGTGAACCCGTACCTTTGCTGGAAACCGTTCTCGTACCGGTTGTTGATGAAAACGGCGAACCCGTTATGGTCGAAATGCTGGACGAAAACGGCGATGTCGTCACCAACGAAAATGGCGAGCCTATTATGGTGCAGGCCACAGAAGAAGTGCAACAGCGTGTGCGTCGTGTTCGCGTTGAGCATATCTTCCTGCATCGTGATGCCGCATACTTCGAATAGGGGTTGATGCTCATGCTGGAACGAATGATTTTCGAACGCATAGAAACCCGAATCCTAGTGGGTATCACAGCCTTCTTTGGCATTTTGCTGATGGTTGGTTGGGTGGCCATTAATGAAGGTGGGCGTATGGCGGCTTTTGAAGAGCGTAGCTTAGCTCGTTCTATTGAGCGTGGCGCGGCTTTATTTGCCAGCGCTTGCTCCACCTGTCATGGCAACGATGGGCATGGCATTACCGGTCGTGCCCCTGGTCTGAACAACCCACAACTCTTCGGGTATGACTTTGGCACTGGCGAAATAACCACACAAATTGCCAAGCTAGAAGAGCAACGTGACCTGCGCGCGCAACTACCGGAATTAGAGGCGGAATTAGAGGCCGAAACTAATCCGAATATCCGCCAACAGCTCAAAGAAGAAATTGCCGCCATCCAAAAGGCAATTGATCCGAACTTCGATGGCGTAGACTTCGACGCTGAAATTGCTGCTTTGCAAGCGCAATACGATGAACTCGCTGGCCAAATGCAGCAGGCCATTGCCAACGGCTATGATCCGGCCCATCCAGAACGCCTTGTCAATGTTGGTTGGGCAGGCGATCTGCATGGTTTCCTCTTCACAACCTTGAAGGGTGGACGTCCGGTGAGTAGCAGCTACTGGCCACAAGCGATGCCTGCATGGTCACAAGAAGCTGGTGGCCCCATGCGTGATGACCAGCTAGAAGACCTAGTGAATTACATCTTGAACTGGGATAAAGGCGATGCCTGGACACTGGCCGACCTGAATGCCGTGCAGCAGTTCGCTGTTGAGCCTGCCCGCAGCAGTGGCGGCGGTGGCGAACAGCAAGCGGATGCCAGCCCCGTTGGCACTAACGTCCGCCAGATTATGGGCGACCTAGAAGGTGTTGAAGGCGATGCCGCACGTGGTGAAGCGCTCTTCAATAGCCAGGAAACGCCACTTGGCGGCGTGGCGCTTGGTTGCTCTGGTTGCCATAACGGCGTCGTTGCCCCAACTGCCGAAGGTTTGTGGACACGCGTTGAAACTGAACGCCTGGCAGATGCTGCCTTTGCTGGTTACACCGCTGAACAATATGTGGTAGAAAGTATCGTCAATCCGGGTGCTTATGTCGTAGAGGGCTACCAGCCTGTGATGCCCGGTACCTTTGGCGAAACACTCAGCACACAAGACCTGGCTGATTTACTCGCTTATCTACACACATTAGGCGAATAATCAGTTATAGGACAAACGACATATCGTTATCTCAAGCCCCTGCTAGTATGATAGCGGGGGCTTTTGCCAT
>DAOTWU010000086.1:0-2766 GCA_034435735.1 Anaerolineae bacterium
ACGGTCGAAAATATTTTACTTACCCCCGTAGCGGAAAAATTGGGGACACCCATGGTGCTTTCTCCACATGGCACGTTGACTTATGACACCGGGCGCAGCCGTGTTAAAGCCATTTGGGATAAACTGTTTAGCCCACAAATTGCCCGCCGTTTTGACCATATTGCTGCACTGACACAAGATGAACTCCAGCAGGTACAAGCGTTATGGCCGTCGTTTGGTCGCCGACGCATTCCAGCGGCATTTAGCGTTATTCCTAACGGTATTCATTTGGCCGATTTTACTAATTTGCCCGATACCGCTGCGTTTCGTCGCCAATGGCATTTGGACGATGGCCCTGTGGTTTTGTTTATGGGGCGTCTCCATGCCCGTAAAGGCGTGGATAAGCTGATACAGGCTTTCACTCAAATAGATATGCCACAAGCCCGCTTGCTCATTGTTGGACCAGACGAAGGTATGTTAGAGGCTGTCCGCCCGCTTGCTGATAATCGCGTTATCTTCACAGGGTATCTTGATGGAGATGACCGTTTAGCTGCTTTAGCTGCCGCTGATATTTTCGCCTTGCCCGCCGTTGGGGAAGGGCTATCTATGGCCGCCTTAGAAGCGATGGCTTGTGGTTTGCCTGTACTGCTCTCTCCAGGGTGCAACCTGCCCGAAGTTGCCGAATGCCATGCTGGCATTATCGTTGAACCACAGGCGGACTTATTGGCAGAAGCGTTAAACACCTTGTTATCCGATACCGCTTTGCGTCAGAAAATGGGGCAGGCCGCGCGGCAATTGGTTGAGGAGCGTTTCACATGGGAGCAGATTGCCCGCCAATATGTCTCGCTTTATAGCGCACTTTTAGCGCAAAAGAATAATTGACTGACTGAAGTTTTTACAGGTTAGGAGCATAATCATGCCTATACGCCCTCTCGCCCCCTCGCATTGCCCCAATTGTAATAAAGAGCGCACCCTTTTCATTCGCCGCGATGCGTTTGAATGCCGTTTTTGTGGTTATCGCCAGCCACTTTCAGATAAGCCGCCCAAGCTAACTAAAGCCCCAGCTTCCGATGTGGAAGAGCGCCGCGCAAAGCTCCACGCCTCTTATGCCGTTTCGCATCCAGGGCCGATAGAACGTTGGGCGCGGGTGAAGTTTGATAGCGCTCAAGATGCTGTTTATCGTAAAGATTGGGATGCGGCACTGAAAAGCTTATACCAATCCTTAGAATATCAAAGCGATTTTCTCGATGCACATTTATGGATAGCGCGTATTTCTGCTGATGACGATGAACGGCGAGAGCATCTGGAATATGTACTGGCTGTAATGCCTAACCATGTGGAAGCCATTCGCGAGTTGATGGTGCTAAATGGCCAAATCACCAGAGAAGAGGCAGAACGTGCTGCCACCAGTGACGGCCCTGTCTTGCAACATGCCAGCGCACCTGTTGCCGCCGATATTGCTACACCTAATTGCCCTGAATGTGGCGGCATGATGGAGGAAGTGAATGGTCGTTTAGTCTGTAGTCATTGTGGCTATCAAGCTTCGGCTAATGCCCGCACTGTTGGCGATAACTCACTCACTATGGCTTTGGTGGAAAAGCGCGGCAAGGCGGTGAATTGGGTGGTTGGTGAGCACATGCTGGAATGCCAGTATTGTGGGGCGCTCCATATTCAATCGCACAAATTATCGACAGAATGCCCGTTTTGTGGTTCGGTGCAAATTGTGAAGCAAGATGCGCTAGACTCTTTACAACAACCCGATGGAATGTTGCCCTTCGCAATCACGCAAACTCAAGCAGAGGCAGCGCTTGAGGCGAAGTTAGGCGGTTGGCAAGAGCGGCTCAAAGGGTTCTTCACGGCTAATCGTCCAGACCAAATTAGATGGCAAAGCGCCTATCTGCCGTTTTGGATATTTGATGCATTGGTACATATTCGCCGCACCACCTACGAGCGTAATCCTCGCCAAAACCGCTATATGGGGCAAATTTACCAAACGGAAGAACTTGCTGATAGCTTCACTAAGTTGCCTATCCCTGCTGTAAAATCACCCCATCCTAAGTTGCTGAAAAAGCTCCAACCTTGGGATTTTGACAAGCTAGTGCCCTATGACCTGCGGCGGCTGAGCAAGCATGTGGCCGAACTTTACACGATTGATTTTGACAAAGCATCCCTTGATGCGCGCAGCGTCATTAGTGAAATCGCCCGCTGGAAGCACGGGCAATCTAGTGATGAAAATGTCACGGTGAACATTTTCCCCATGATACAGCATATGAGTTTTCGGCTGGTGTTGTTGCCGCTATGGATAGCGAATATCACTGAAGAAGATGGCGACAAGCGTTTGGGGTTAGTGAATGGCCAGACAGGGCAAACAGTGCTGGGGAAGGCCGTTAAAATAAAATGAATAAGGGGGGATTGTCCCCCCTTGTTTTAGCCTTCAGAGCTTGCAACCGCTTCCGCTTCGTTTTCTTGCTCGTGTAACGTGAGCAGTTTGCTCTCATCCATATCCTTCAACGATTCGCGCGCCTGTTGCAGGTTTTGCAGGATGGATTGCTCGTTCGCTTCAAGTTGGCGGATGGCTTGTTCACGCCATTGCTGCATTTCATCAGCAAAAATCTCTTCAACGCGACTGACAAATGCAGATTGCTGCTCTTTTTTGCTACGTTCTTCTTCTGGTAAAATCAACCAACGCCCTAGTTCCACTTGTAAGCGTGCGGCAGCACTGTGGTAAATCGCATAAGTTGCACCATAGAGCCGTGTTTCTGCTAGTCTTGTTAGAGCAAAAGCTAG
>DAOTWU010000087.1:0-9279 GCA_034435735.1 Anaerolineae bacterium
CATTGCTCAGTTTCTTCTTCTCAATAAGGGCTTCTGCCTCTCGCATGCAGCGGCTAGATACCTCTATTCCAACGATATTGGTTTCTGGATATTGCTCTGCCAAGTGAGCTAAAAACCGCCCATTTCCAAACCCAATTTCCAGAATTAGCGGACGGTCTTCCCCAAATAAGGCTTTCCAATCAACAGGCCATGGCAACCATAGACTGTTCAGCTTTTGCATCATGCTTCAGTTTGTCCTCCACAAGTAAATGCTCAAAACTATACCATCACTACAGAAAGGTTATAAGTGTTTTAACTCTGATTTTGCATATAAGTATTTTGTGTTATATTGCTTGTAGTTGGTGCCTAGAAAAGGGGGCTAAAATGCGCCTGCGTTTATTAGTAATAGGCTTATTCTT
Source organism: Anaerolineae bacterium (assembly GCA_034435735.1). Taxonomy (GTDB): domain Bacteria; phylum Chloroflexota; class Anaerolineae; order Aggregatilineales; family Phototrophicaceae; genus S146-30. The sequence goes on from DAOTWU010000087.1 coordinate 399, forward strand.
AATGGTAGTTATTTTAGGCGCTTTTGTCGTCGTGCTAGCAGGCCGTCCACAGCCTGTACAAATTACTATTATTCCGCCTGAACCAACATCCACCGCACTCCCCACAGCGACACCACCGCCCATCATGGTTTATGTTACGGGTTCTGTTGCCAATCCAGAGACAACAGTGAGTTTGCCACAGGGCAGCCGCGTTTCCGATGCTTTAGAGGCTGTTGGTGGTGTATTAGATAATGCGGATTTAGAGCGCGTGAACCTTGCGGGCATTCTCCATGATGGCGATCAAATTCATGTGCCTGCGCTTGACGAAGTGGCGTTAGGGCTTGATGAAGTGGATACCGAAGTTGGTAAGGATTTATTGCCAACTCCTTCTGGTGGCACGGTGGTTTACATCAATACCGCCACACAGGAGGAATTAGAGACATTGCCAGGTATTGGCCCCGCTATGGCACAACGCATCATAGACTATCGTGAAGCTAATGGCCCATTCCACAGCTTAGAAGATTTGGATAATGTGCGTGGCATTGGCCCAGCAACTTTGGAAAATCTCGCGCCTTTAGTATCATTTGATTGATGTGTTAACCAATACGTATACCTGTCCTGCTATCAAAATACATTGCATTTTTGGCGTCGATATTACAGTAAACGGTTTCTCCAGCGTTTATTTGTGTGTTTAGTGGAGCAACCATTTGCCAACGTTCTGAGCCAAGCCAAACGCTCAGCAGTTGGTAATGCTCGGCATAATATGGCGTGACTGTATCCACGACGGCTGGTATGCCACCGCTCTCTAGATAAATGTCTTGCGGTCTAATGCCCATCGTGACAACCGTGCCATTTTCCAGGTCTTTGCGAATTTTCAAACCGCCAAAAGTTTCGCCATACCAGTGCCCGTCTTCTATCCGCCCTTTGAAAAAATTCATTGTAGGAGAGCCGATGAAGCTGGCTACAAATTGGTTGATTGGGCGTTCATACAGGTCTTGGAAACTCCCCATTTGCACAATTTGACCATTATTGAGAATGGCGATACGGTCGGCCAGCATCACCGCTTCAGTCTGGTCATGGGTGACGTAAACAGCCGTTACTTTGAACGCGCTTAGTAAGCGCTTGAGTTCTAAACGTGCTTGGCCACGCATAGCGGGGTCTAAATTGGCGAATGGCTCATCAAAAAACAGGATATTCAAATCTCGTGCTAACGCTCTGGCAATGGCGACACGTTGCTTTTCGCCACCCGAAAGCTGGCGGGGAAAACGATCCATCAAGTGTTCAATGCCTATCCCCGTAATTTGGGAAACACGTCGCACCCGTTCTGGCACTTCGTGTTCTCTTCGCCTTAAACGAGACCAAAAGCCAACATTTTCGCCAGCACTCCAATGCGGTACGAGGGCATCGGTCTGAAAAACCATTCCGATGTTTCGTTGCACATGCTCTATTTCTTCTAGCGGGGTTTGGCCATAATATACTTTGCCGCTATCTGGCTTGAGAAGGCCGGCCATAATTCTCAGTAATGTTGTCTTACCAGAACCAGATGGCCCAACAAGCACCAATACTGTGCCATCGGGGATTCGCAGGTTCATCTGGTCTATAACACATTGTTCGCCAAAATACTTGCTGATATTGTCTAATATAATCCCTGTCATGGTCTGTCCCTTTGTTTATTTTTATTGTAGCGGTTTTTCTAACAGGAATTGCTTGACATCCACGCTAAAAAAGGCTATCTTTTTGCTAGAAGCAGCAATAAAGGTTGTTTTATCATCATGAATTGTAATTGGTTTACCACCACTACTATGACCATGGGCATGACCACCCGTAAGGATAAACGGGGAGGTTTCTTCGCGCTGTAGTGGTGATAAACGCCAAAAGTGTTGACCAAAGCGTGTGGAAACCCCACACGCTTTTTTAATGCCTGCATCACAATCATGGGGAGAGTAGCGATGCAAACATTAACAATGAAATTCGGAGGTACGTCTGTCGGTAGTCCAGAGGCGCTACAAAATGTTATTTACATTGTTCAGCGCGAATTGGCGGAAAAGCAACGGTTATTGGTTGTTGTTTCTGCTATGGGTGGCGTGACTGATAAACTGCTGAAATCGGTAGAGTGTGCTGTTGCCGGCAATAAGTGGGGTTATCTTTCGCTCAATGAGGAAATACGCGAGCAGCATGAAGATGCTATTAACCAGCTTATCCCGCCAGGTGCAGAACGAGAGCGCATTCTCAATCGTATTGACCGCCTTTTACAGGAGCATATTGAGCTTTGTGATGCTATCAACATCTTGAATGAAGCCACCCCACGCATTTTAGATTCCGTTGTATCATTAGGCGAGCGGATGAGTAGCCGCCTTGTTGCCGCCGTTTTGCGCGCACATGAGATTAAGGCGAAAGCGTTCGAAGCGGGTGATTTCCTCATTACCGATGATACATTCCAGAATGCTCAACCATTTTGGGACGAAACAGAGCAACGCATTCAAAATCAACTTTTGCCTGTGCTAGATGATGGTACTATCCCTGTGATTACTGGCTTTTTGGGCGCAACGCAGGATGGCGCTATTACGACGCTGGGGCGCGGTGGTAGCGATTATAGTGCTGCGATATTTGCGGCTTATAGCAACAGCGATGAATTGGTTATCTGGACAGATGTGGATGGTGTAATGACGACTGACCCGCGTATTGATTCCCGCGCTCGTGTTTTGCCCTACATCTCCTATCAGGAAGTGGGAGAATTGGCTTTCTATGGCGCTAAAGTTTTGCATCCGAAAACGGTTCAGCCTATTGTCAGCCGCAATATTCCGCTACGGGTACGCAATACATTTAATCCCGACGCTGAGGGCACATTGATTGGCCCTAATGGCGTACATAGCGCTACTGTCATTAAAGCTGTGACAAGTATTCGCAATGTCAGCATGTTGACTGTGAGCGGGCGGGGTATGCTAGGTGTGCCTGGTATTGCAGGCCGCACCTTTTTGGCGACAGCCCGCAGTGGCGCGAATGTACTGATGATTTCACAGGCTTCATCTGAGCAGAGCTTTTGCTTTACCGTTGTTGATGAAGCTGCGGATAGCGTGAAGGCAGCCGTAGAAGCGGAACTATCGAAAGAACTAGACCGTCGCGATGTGGAGAGCATTGATATTTGGCGCGATGTCGTGATTGTAACGGTTATTGGCTCTGGTATGCGCGGCACGCCAGGTGTGGCTGGGCGCGTGTTTACGACCTTAGGAAATAACAATATTAATGTGCTGTCTATTGCTCAGGGTTCATCGGAGTGTAGTATCTCGTTCGTCATTGATGAGGCAGATTTAGAGAAGGCTGTGACCTGTTTGCATGATTTAGCCTTAGAGACGGTTGCGCTTCAGAACGGCCATCACTGAAATTTAGCAAAATAGGGGGGGCGCATTATTGACCCATGCGCCCCCTATCGGATTAATCGCCTTGTAGCGCGCGCCAGACACGTTCTGGCGTATAGGGGATTTCTGGTATCATCACACCTGTGGCGTCATAAATGGCTGAAGCCAGCGCTGGGGCAACGCCATCCTTTGGAATTTCGGCGACGGCTTTCGCGCCATAAGGACCGCTTGGTTCATAGGTTTCGACAAAAATCACCTCTAACTTCGGCATTTCATCAGCGCGATAGATATGATATTCGCCGAAGTCTTTAACTAACAGGCGACCTTCAGCATCATAGGCCATTTCTTCGCAATGTGCATAACCTAACGCCTGCGTCATACCACCTTCTACCTGCCCAGCGGCGGTTATTGGGTTGAGCGCTATCCCACAATCCACAGCCATTAACAGGCGTTCCACAGTCACTTGCCCCGTTTCTGTATCTACAATGACCTCTGCAAATTGAGCCGCAAACGGTGGCGGGCTTTCCATACTCATATGGCTAGCGGATGCCATAATTTGCTTCTGGTCAAACTGGTGCAAACTGTGTAATGCAACTTGCTCTAGTGAGAAACGCCGCCCATCTCGATGAATAACATGGCGTTCGTCAATGTCTAGCTCATCGGGCGAACACTCAAACATGTGTTGAGCTGCATGGTCTAAAATCATCGCCCGCACTTTTTCCGCTGCCTTGAGCACAGCGCCACCACTGATATAGGTTGTGCTAGAAGCATATGCGCCTGTATCAAAAGGTGTATGGTCAGTATCAGCGGCATAAACGATAATATCGCTAACGGGCACGCCTAATGTTTCTGCCGCAATTTGTGCGAGTACCGTATCTGCGCCAGTGCCTAAGTCGGTGGCGCCAACATGCAAATTGAATGAGCCGTCATCATTGAGTTTGATACTGGCCGCGCCCATATCTAAGCCAGCAATACCGCTACCATGCATACAGACAGCCATACCAATGCCTTTGCGTAGATGGGGTTTACCAGGTACATGGCGGTTCTTGCCCCGTTTTTCATCCCAGCGCATGGCGCGCATGCCAATATTTACACACTCTTCCAGTGCGCTTGTTGTGACAACTTGGGGGACGCCTTCTTTGCCTTCCCCTAGTGCCACCGCCATTACGAGCGGTTCGCCAACCTTTATCCAGTTCTTCCGCTTGAACTCGACAACATCCATCCCCATCTCATGAGCGATCATCTCAATATGGGTTTCCAGACCGAACAGTGCTTGTGGCGCACCATAACCGCGATATGCGCCTGGCGTAGGGATATTGGTATAGACAACATCGCAGACAAAACGGCTATAAGGCGCGTTGTACGTTGTCAATGCACGGAAACCGGCCACCATTTGAACTGTCAGGCCATGTGTGCCATAAGCTCCGGTGTTGCCGATTAAATGAAACTCGCTGGCCACAATTTCGCCGTCTTTGGTGACACCCGTTTTGAAGCGTTGCACCTGTGGGTGGCGGCTGCGGGCGCTGGTGAATTCTTGCTCGCGGGTATATTCAAACCGCACTGGTCGCCCTGTTGCAATGGTTAAATGGGCGCAAAGGTCTTCTATCAGCATTTCCTGCTTGCCGCCGAACCCGCCGCCAATACGTGGTTTTACCACACGGATACGCTTGACGGGCAAATTAATCAATGGGGCAACCATCCGCCGCACATGGAAGGGTACTTGTGTGCTGGTGCGGATGACCAGACGGTCATCTTCATCCCACCACGTCAAGCAAATATGGGGTTCAATGCTGGCTTGCTGGACTTGATGTGTGCGGAATTCATGTTCAAACACATAGTCCGCTTTTGCCCATTGTGCCTCTGCATCGCCTGCCGATGCGTCGATATGGTGGACAATGTTATGCGCTGCATCGTGGATACCAATAGCATCTGGCTCATCATGGATGATGGGCGCGCCTTCTTGCATCGCCTCTATTGGGTCAAAGACGGCTGGCAACACCTCATATTCAACTTCAATAAGTTTCAACGCCTCATGCGCGATTTCTGGCGTTTCGGCTGCCACCACGGCAACTCTATCGCCAACATGGCGCACTTTATTATCGAGCGAAACTTGGTCATACGGATGTGGGTTAGGGTAGCTTTGCCCACCACTGGCGTACATAACACGCGGCACATCTTTATAAGTTAAAACTGCATGCACGCCTGGTAAGGCTTTTGCTTTGCTGGTATCAATGTGCTTGATGCGAGCATGGGCATAGGGGCTTGTGAGCATCGCGGCGTGTAACATGCCACGCATTTCAAAATCATCGGCATAAACCGCTTTGCCTGCTGCTAGTTTCACCGCATCCACTTTGGGTTCTGGTTTGCCAATCGTGCGGTGTTTTTCAAGCTCTGGTGGCGCAACAACCACTGCTGGAATTGTGCGTGTCGTGACATTGCCCGATGGGGCATCACCCTCATTGGGGGTGTCAAAAGGCCATGGACTACCAAATAGTTCTGGTGGTGCAGGGATTGCGCGTTGTAGGGGTTCGTATGGCGGCACATCTTCGCCGCGTAATACTGCCGCCGCCCGTAGTACCGCTTGAACAGGTTTCACATACCCTGTTTCTCTATCAAGCACTCCCGCTAATGCTTCCCGCACTTCGGTCTCTGTGGGATTGGGGTTGCGTTGGAGTAGGGCATAGGCCGCCAGAATTTGGGCTGGTGTGTTGTAGCCTGATTGTATCGCTCCTGTTTCGATAAAGGCTTGTTGTAATGGGTGCAAATTGCGCGACGTGCCAATGCCCTCTAGTGTGATAATGCTGTGATTATGTGCTTGTACGGCTAGAATGGTTTGCGCATTGACCACTTCACCATCTAATAAAATGGCGCTTGCCCCACTGATGCCTTGCTCATCGCCAAACTTAACGCTGAAATATCCCTCACGCCGCAAAACGCGCAATAACCGCTCATGCGGCTCTACTCGCCATGTTTTCTCTTCGCCATTAATCGTTACATCAATTTCCATAATTGAATATTCCCTCATTTAAGTCTGGTTGATTTGCTCAGCACACATCGTTAACGCGCGTCGTGCTAAAACGCTCGCCATAGCACGGCGATATGTTGCGCTGCCTTTATAGTCACTGATAGGTTGGCTGTTTTTTTCTACAAAACTACTTGCTGCGGCTATGGTCGCCTCGGTTAAAGGTTCGCCTATTAAGGGGGATAGTTCTAGCTGTAGCACAACCTCTTGCGATGCACCGCAAAGCGCCGCAGTAGCATGGGTTACTTGATTGCCTTCTATTTGAACCCGTACTGCTATATTGATAATAGCAACATCCCCAGGTGTGCGAGCGATATGCGCTGTGCCGAAGTAACTGTTAGAAGTTGGTACAGGAATACGCACACCTTTGACCACACCTTGATAGTGGCGGCCATGGGCATGAAGATAGTTGACGAATTCGGGAATGGATTGCTCCCAGAAGTTAAGTTGGGTCTCATCACCTAAACTGCCTGCGTGTTCTATCACCGCTCCCATGGCGGTCAGCATCGCTACCCATTCCGGCAAGATATAGCGCCCAGTTAAACTTTCTCCAACGCTTATACCATTGCGCAAGTTCAGTGGGATGCTTCGCATTATTGAAGCCTTGAGTAGCTCTGGGGTATGCTCCCATGATATAACGCTTTGCAGTGTCAGGTTGCCGCCTAGATAGATGTTGTCTTCATCATGCGTCTTTGCTGCAAGTTCGGCAATTTCCTGCAAATCTACCACTGCATCATAGGGCAATAGCACCTCCCCTAAAAAAGGCGCGCCCCGCGCTATGGCGATATATCCAGGTTTTATGGCTAACTCAAGCGCTTCTTCGAGTGTTGATGGACGAAAATACTGTTTTGGTTTACTCATACCTTTGCCTTTAATCACCAGTACACGCTAATGTCTCATGAGTATACCCGAGTAAGTAGGGGAATGAAAAACCATCTATTGTGGGTAAATTGCCAGAATCGCAGGAACAGGATCAAAAGAAGTTAAGCGGAAGTCATTCGGTTGTATATACATCATCGTAGAGCCGCCACCATCAAGGTTGAAAGCATTGACAATGTGTAGGTCTTCTTGGGCTAGCAATCGGCTTAGGCGCTCTAAACTGATGCCTGTTAATGGCGTTGCCAACAGAATGATATGCCCGTTTTTATCTTGTGCAATAGCTGTTCTCCGTGTAGTGCGGTCTGATTGGCTTGCGTCATAAACTATCACCCCATTAGCGATTAACATGGGAAAGGCTTGAACGGCTTGCTCTAGTGGTTCGCCTTGATAAGGTTCAATCGCAGTAGAGCGCACGCGCGGCACACCATTAATCACGGTGAATAATCCCCCAAATCCGCGATAGGCCGATCCATAAGCCACACCATCAGCCACAAGTAGCCCGGTTATCGTATTTTCTGGGGTGAAAAAGTTGGCATTGATGAATGCCACAGCCTGTGGATATTGTGTTTGCCACTCATACATGCCCAATGGTTGGCCTGGTTGGTAATGTGCCCGAAAACGATAATAGGCGGGGTCGATTTTCAAGGCGACAACCTGTTGTAAAGTGTTACTTTCCGGCGTTAACGTACGCCATGTTAGGCCGTTCGCAAGCGGTGTCCATACGGAAGGTTGACCAGCCGTTGGTGTTGGTGTTAGTGGGATGGGAAGAGTGGGTTTATCAAGCTGACAGCCACCCAAAACGACTGCTAATAATGCCCATAACAGGCCGAAAAATGCATTGGATTTATTCAAATTTTCCCTCAATAAACCTTGTTTCAGTCATGGATACATGGTATACTGCTCAACGTCACGGGCGCATAGCTCAGCTGGCTAGAGCGCACGGTTCACATCCGTGAGGTCGGGAGTTCAAGTCTCTCTGCGCCCATCAAAGCCCTCTCATCGTAGAGGGCTTTTTGCATATACACAAATTTCCCCTTACTCGCTTACAATGCGTATTGTTTGCAGTGAACACGAAAGCTTATCCACATGACGACATTACCCCTTGCAGGCATACGTATTCTTGATTTTACCCGCGTTCTGGCTGGCCCATTGTGTACCATGTTGCTGGCGGATTTAGGCGCGGATGTTATCAAGATAGAACATCCTAAACGTGGTGATGACACCCGTCAATGGGGGCCGCCATGGGCTGGTGAAGGTGCTGATGCTCAAAGTGCTTATTTTCTCAGTGTCAATCGCAATAAACGCAGCTTAACCCTTAACCTCAAAACAGAAGATGGCCGTGCCCTCGCCCACGAACTAGCGCGACAGAGCCATGTGGTCATCGAAAATTTCAAAATTGGTCAAATGGCGCAGTTTGGCCTGGATTATGAAAACCTGCAACAGACAAATCTGCGTTTAGTCTACTGTAGCATCACAGGTTTCGGTCAAACAGGGCCTTATAGCCAGCGCCCTGGTTATGATTACGTTGTGCAGGCGATGAGCGGCCTTATGTCTATCACTGGCCCATCAGATGGCGAACCACATAAAGTGGGCGTCGCTATATCCGATGTGATTGCTGGCTTATATGCGGCTAATGCTGTTCAGG
>DAOTWU010000088.1:0-11154 GCA_034435735.1 Anaerolineae bacterium
GGAAGAGGCGACCGAACAACCGCCAGAAGATACGGCGTAATGCGGTGGGTGTAACAAGAATTTCATAAATCAACAAACCATAAACCAACGCTCTCATGATATAGTATAAACAAATAGCATGTAGAGCATGAGAACAATGGCAAAAGTACAGACCGATACATATCCCTCGCCCACCCTTTCGCCCAAAGTGATGGCGATTAGGATTGCGGCACTGCCAACACCAGAGCGGCAACGGTTGGCATTGCGTAAAGCCCTATCGCTATACCCCGATGATGCGAACTTGTTGCGGCTACAGCGCCATCTCACTGATGGAGAACACATTCGGCGTGCCGCTGCCAATGGTATATTCATCAGCTATACCAGCCAAAGCGAGCTTTTTGCCCTCGCCCTAGCGGAGGATTTGCAGGCGGCGGGGTTACGCCCTTGGTTAGATATAACGCACATTCCAGAACAGGCAGATTGGCATCTGGAAATAGAACGTGCATTACAACGTTACCACCTAATGCTGTTGGTTGTATCGCCAGACACATTCACCAATGAGGATACACGGCGAGAGGTGCGCACATTTTTAAGTAGCGGCAAACTGGTATTACCCCTCCTCTATGAGCGTTGTGAGGTAGAAAAGTTGGGATTATGGCTCTCTCCCATCAACTTTTGCCATAGTTATAGCCAAGGGTTAGAGCAGTTAACGCGCTTGATTAAGCCCCAATAAACTAAGCAATTACTTGAGGTGGGATAAAAACAGGAGGTGCTATATGCGCCTCCTGTTCAGTTTCTGGCACTATTCTTCAACAGCAGAATAAATGAGTTGTTCCTGCATTTCCATATGGGCTTCAATATCGGTGCGGGTTAATAGCGCTGGGCGTAGTTGCTTTTCTGCGAACAGGGGCAACTGGTCACCTACGTGGGGCGAATGTGGTTGAGTAGAATTGCCGTAGCTGAGCAATACCTCTGCCCGAACGGTCTCGCCAAATTCTACCGCAGCAACAAAAGAATCACCCTGTACCGCACGGAAGCGCAAATCTTCATCTGGCGCAAATGTGAGCGAGCGGAATACGCCCATCTGGCCAAAGCCACCATTGGCTGGCAAATCATATTCGCCGACACGCAAACGGAAAACATCGCCATAAGGCACATCAATACCGCCCCCAATCGGGCGTAATAGCTCTAGCTGGCGGGCGATGTCGCGCAATCCCGCCACTGCTGCATCTGGGTCGCTGAGACCACTCGCCGAGTTAAACGGGTCATCTAACCGCCACGGTGTCGCGTATACATCAATGCCCACATCAGAAACATAGGTCATAAACCATAGTTGGAACAATGCCGCGCCAACGCTATCGGCATCAACATGTCGATCCCACGCTTCCAGAATATCGGCAGCACGCAGCAGTAAATCATCGTCCGTCTCGCGGGCAGCAGCGATGAGGTCATCCAGCACTTGACCAGCCAACTCGACATAGGTTGAGTGCTTATATGCTTTAAGTTCCTCAAATGTAATGGACGTATCTTCATAAAGCATGCGGGCGCTACGTTGGGGGCGCGGCCACATGTAAGGCGGTGGCGCCATATATGGGGGATAATCGGCGGGGTCGATGGCGGGCGGAATAGTGGCCGTCCACGGTGGTTCATTGGCGTTCTGTACCCAGCCCGTTGGCGGGTTAATCACCTTTGGCAAATCTTCATAGGGGTGATATTCCGTCCACAGTAGCGCGGAAGTATCTCCAGGGATGAGCGCTGGTGGGCCTGGCTCAACATCGGTATAACCATGCCAGAATTCCCAATCGCCCGTTTCACGTACAGGCACAAGTTCGTTGAATAGATGCATAATGTTGCCGTCGCGGTCGGCATAGATGACCGTGAACATAGGAATATCAAGACGCGCCACCACCGATTGGAACTCATCAAACGAGGTCGCCCGCCCCATATCCCACCACTGTTGGGCAGCGTCAAACTCCCCTTCCCCAACAACGCGCAGGGCTAATGCGGTGTTATCCGCACCATAGGCCAGAATAGGGCCATGCGCCGATGACTTTACAGTAAAAGTCACTTCACCGACAGATTGGTCATCTGCGTTATGCACTTTAACCGTCACTTCCCGCGTTTCCAATGGCAGCATTTCACCATCAAACAGATAGCTATCGCCATCTTCATTGAGTGTCAATTGGTACAAATCCCAACCGTCATGAGTGTTGACGGTATGCGCCCAACCAAGATAAGGGTTGAAGCCAACATTAATCACTGGACTGCCCATCAGCGACGCGCCATATATCTCTACATCGGGAGAAACGAGGTGCGCCTCAAACCATAGGCCAATATCATCCCAAGGCTGGTGCGGGTTAATGAGCAGCATGGCGTTGCCACTAGCGCTGCGGGATGGGGCAATCGCCCAACCATTTGAGCCAAACCTGCCCCCATTTCGCTCCCAGCGGTGGGCAGCATTGAGGCCAGCGCGGGCGAGGAAAACATAACGCAAGGAACGGATGCCATTCGCTAGTACATCTTGCGGGGTAACAGGTAAAACCATTTCACGGTCATCAGCGATATTTTGCGGATTGGCGGCAGCATAATCGTTCATCCCCTGGGCAAAAGCATCTAAATAGGCGCGGAACTCTGGCGTTTGCGCCTCATAGGCTTGTTGCGCCTGTCCAGGGATATTGAGCGTATGCACCAGCATATCGCCCTCTAGCCAGTCTTCGCCCCAATATTCAGCGGCCTGCCCGCGCGCCTCGGCGAATAACTTCAATAGCAAATCGCCATGAGCATGCATATAGGCCCAGCCAAAGGCGTAAAACAGATTTTCGTTATCCGCTGCAAAAATATGAGGCACGCCCCATTCATCCCAAAGGATTTCTGCGCCTTCTTCTGGCAATGGTGTATCGGCAATAATTTGGGGCGCGACGAAGAAAAACAAACATAAACCAATAATGCAGTAACGCAATAATCGAGTAAACATTATTTCCCTCTTTTATATTCAAACCGCTAAACGGCGAGTTCGTCGTAAAGCAACTCCTGACTTAGATAGGGCAAAACAGTCTCCCGACTTTCCAAAGTTAGCGATGCAGCAGTCACCCCCAAACGCATAGCTTCGTCAATTTCGACTTCATTGAGCAAGCCAAAAATGACCGCCCCTGTAAAAGCGTCACCCGCGCCAGTTGTATCAACCACTTCGGTTTTTCGGGCGCGGATGAACCCACTGCCACCACGATAGGCATAAGCCAGCCCCCGCTCTCCCATCGTCACAGCGGCAATATCCACACCAATAGTGACTAGTTGCCGCGCGGCAGCAGTCGCTGTATCACGGTCTACGGCAGTAACATCTAACCCGCAGAGGGCATGTGTTTCAGAGGCATTAGGGGCGAGTAAATAAAATTGGGGTAAAAATTCACAAAAACGGCTGGCAAGTGTCGGCGTTGTTGGGTCTCCACAGACACGCACATGATAACGATCGCACAAATCAAATAGAGCGTGCAACGCTTCAGATGATAGTGTGGCGTCGATGACAACGATAGCCGCCTGTGCAAACAGCGACTCATGCTCTAGGAGGTAATCGGCATCTACGGCTTTCATCACCTCAAAATCAGAAAGCGCTACTTCTAGCTCGCCATCTGCCTTCATCAAAGCCATGTAGACGCCCGTCTGTACGCCCTCTACCCGCCTTACATAATCGCAGTTAATGCCCGCATCTCGGCATACTTGTAAGACGCGCTCACCCTCTAAATCTGCGCCAAGAGCAGTCAGCAGCACCGTTTCCACTTCGAGGCGTGCTAAATTTTCAGCGATGTTGCGCGCCACGCCCCCCACACTGTTGCGGATATAGCCAAGATTCGATTGCCCCCAGATGCACTCATCTTCTGGGCGGCCTTTGATATTGATACCCGCAGAGCCAATGACCAGCACAAAGCCTTCATCCATGATTAAGACCCTCCCCGCCCATAGGCGATAGTTTGGTTAACCAACATGATGAATGTGCAAACACTCACCTTGTTTGCAAAAGTTCGGACGGCACAACAGCGCGCAAACGATGCTCTAGTTCGCTGAGCATCACCGCCGTTGCCCCCCAAACCTTATGCCCCTGAACGTTATAATACGGCACACGCACACGATAGCCGTTAAACTGGTGGTAATCATGCTGCTTCAAGCGGTCATCAAACAAGTCTTGCAATGGCAGGGTGAAGACTTCCGCCACTTCTTCAGGATTAGGCTGTAACGATGGCAATCTATTTAAGTATGCTACGGTAGGATGTACATAAAAGTGTGAAGGAGGGATGTAAATACGGGTCATCATCCCTAAAATTTCAGTTGGTGGATTACAAAGCCCTAATTCCTCACAAGTTTCGCGCAGGGCCGTTGCTGTAAAATCGGGGTCAGTAGGGTCTCGGCGACCACCAGGGAAGCTCACTTGCCCGCTATGGCCGCGCAATTTATCATTTCGTAACGTGAGCAACACCCCCAAACGCCCTTCATCATCTGGATAGACCAACGCCAAAACACCTGCTTCATTAGGCGGTGGCGCAGAAGGGTCTGGATACGGCGATTCCAGCGTTTCGGCACGGTAGGGCGCCATCTTCACCAAAGCTGGGCGAGGGTCAAATTCAGATAAATTAAATGCCGCGCGCAAATGCGCTAAAGTAATCATAATTGGACGTTTTCCAGCCAAACGTACAAATCATGCTCACGACGGGTATAACACTTTCCAGAGGGTAATGCAAATGTATTCGCACCACGAGGTGTCAAACGTAGGCGCAATTTCTCCATGCCGGGGCGCCCTAATGCATCCCAATCGGCCAGAATTTGTTGTAAAACCACGATGGAGTCTGAGCCGCCAAAACAATGGGCATAACCCTGCCCTTCATAGGGCGCAAATGAAGCGCTACCGGGAGAGAAAAAGGCGATGCCCCGCCCCTCTAAGCCGTAAACTTTCTGCTCACCTAGTACCGTATACACGGCAAACACATAGGGCGAAGGCTCTTTCAACATCAAGTAAAGCTGAAAGCCATACCAAAAATCGGGCGCATCTAACGGCGCGCCAAGATGGCATAGCTCATGATCATCAGAGAGGAGCATATGAAGCGCCGCTGTATCCAAGCGGTCAACATCGTCAGCCAGTAGATAGAGCGATGTACTGCCGACGCGCTTTTGCATACGGGGGCCGGCGGCCTTCCCGCGTAGATAGACAAAGGCACAAGGGCTATTTGATGCGCTGTAAAACGTGCCATCATCTTGTTTGACGAAGGCGGCGCTCACCTGAACACCATCTAACCAAATAGGCACAACGAGCCGCCCGCCCACTTTCAACTGGTCTGACCAGGCTGACGGCACATCCCAAACGCCTGCTGTGGCGATAATTGCATCGTAAGGTGCATTCGGTGCATAACCATCGGCGGCATCGCCTTCAACTACCGTCACATGGGAATAGCCAGCAGATTGCAAATTTTCACGGGCTTGCTGTGCCAGTTCTGGATCAATCTCAATCGTTGTAACACGCCCACTTTCGCCAACGACATGCTGTAGTACAGCGGCGTTATAGCCTGTAGCTGTACCTATTTCTAGCACATTCGCGCCGTCTGAGAGGCGTAATTGTTGGAACATGAGCGCCATCATGGTGGGCTGGCTGGAGGAGCTAACCACCATCCCCTCTTCATTCTGTTTTATGGCGATAGCGCGGTCGTCATAAATGACATCTAGCGGATACCCGTGTAAAAACAAATGGCGCGGCACAGCCGCAAATGCAGCCTCCACGCGCCTATCTTGGAATACGCCTTTATCGCGCATTGTTTGCAATAGAGTTTGATGTAATTGTTCTGGTTCAACCATACCACGCTCGCCGTTTTCGTAAAGATACACCGGCTTCTTCCTGGCCAGCTCGCCGTGTGGTACGCACGCGCCCACGAGAATCAATAAACACTTCACCAGCTTTTTGCAAGCGGGCAAATTCTTCCGGCGTAATCACCGGCGCTGGCTCTCCACCAAGGCGCTCTAGGCGCTCGTTCATCGCGTCTTCCTGTTGGGCTGGTTCTTGTGGTTGTTCCTGCTCGCTTGAGTTATTCTGCTCTTCGTTTGTTGGGATGTTTTCGTCGTTCATTCAATACCCCTCTAGTGGCCTGTCACACTGCTGGTGTCAGTTCCGTCTTTATCCTATCATATTTCAACACTATTATGAAAGCGCCCCCTAAAATCTAGGCGGTTGGTATTATTCCCCGCTATCTTTAGAAACAAGCTCATCTAATGACATAGAGGCCTGTTGGTGCTTCAAGCCACAGACCAAGCACTCTGGGTCACGCTCAATTGTTACCCACATAGTGCTGTGTGGTGGATTGGTATAACCCTCAAGAATTTCTAGAGAATTGTTAGCGATAATAATTGTATTGCCCGGCAATGGTTCACTGATTGGTGAGCCTTGCAAAAGCTCATTCAACACAATATCCGCTTGAATAGCTGCTACTTTTACAACATGTAGCCATAATCCTGGTTCGGCCTCCAATGTGCCGCTTTCACCAATCATGCCATAGTCTAGCTCGCCATCTTGCCCCTCGTTGATAGCAACTTCATCGCGCAAGGTCTGTGCCCAACAGGCATAGCATGGGCCATCATATGGGCGAATAATGACGACATCGCCACCAGCGCCACGCTCATAAACACCCGCATATATGGCTGGGATGTTGCGGCTTAGTAGCGCCTCGTTAATGGCGAATTTTGCCGGCTCATTATCTAAACCAACGATGACCATATCGAGACCATCAAGCGCATCGAGATGTGATTCAAATTTACCGGCAATCGCAATGACTTCCGCTTGATTGTTGCGATAGCGGATAAGGTCGGCGACAGCTTCAACCTTTGGGCGGCCAATATCGCGGCTATCCGCAACATGGCGAACGATATTCCCCGCATCGAGAATATCCGGGTCAATCAAGGTAAAATGACCAATACCGCTCATGGCCAAAGATTGTGCGACAAAGCCCCCGCCAGAACCCAAGCCAATAATCCCCACATGCATTTTGGCCAAACGGCCAAGGTTATCAGCGCCAATCAAACGCTCAATGCGTTGCCAGTCCGCAGTCATTAGTCATCCTCCATTTCGGTCTGTGGGGCTGTTTCCGGTTTTTCATCATCTGATTCAGCATCATCATTAGCGGTATTATCACCCTCAGCAGCGATAGCCACTTTTTGAGAAGCAGCCTCATCACCGGCTTCAGGCTTTTCTGTACGCTCTTCTGCCCCATCATCCGATTCAGCTAATGGCTCAGGTTCGGGTTCGGGCAGCAAATTATGGGTTTCTTCCATAATGCGTATCAGGTCAATTAAATAAACATCTTTTTCCCAGCGCCAGCCACGTGGCGGCTTAAGTTCTTCAGCCGCTTCCCATAAACGCCAGAAGTTATCATACATATCTAAGTTAGAATCCATTTCTGAAAATGGCGCAGTATAAAAACGGGGGGCAACTTCCGGATAATTCCAGCGTGTCGTCAAGATATAAACTTTATCCGAACCTTGCCGTGCACATAAAATACAAATTTCTATCGGCAGTTCATCATCAACATTCAGTTCTAATACATTAGAAAATAGCCCATCGCCACGCAATTGCTGTATTTCGGCATTAAGCCGCTCATAGTTGGTTAAGTTCCAAGGATATGGCACGAGTTTAGGCAGTTTCTCATCTTTATAAACATGTGGCACAATCGGCTGGAAATAGAGGCCGTCCCGATGGATATACCACCAATCAATGCGGATATGCTCATCATCCCCATTGGGCAGCAAAGTATAATTCATCATCCCCTCGTTTTGGGGCGAAATTGTCGGAGGATGGCCAATGGTCACAATTGGCACAAGCATAAATTCCAGTGTAGCGTCGTCATCATGCAATAGTTGCATCACGGTATGCAAATCGCCGCCGCTGGGTGCAATCATAAAACCCGGTTGTTTATGCCAATCGCCCAAATGCACCAGTGGTACATCCCACTTGAAGCCATCGCCTTGCGCCTCTCGTTGTTGCTCTCGATACACATCCCAGTTACTTGATAACCACAAGAATATATCTTCCTGCAGCGTATCGCCCTGTTCAAACATATGCGCTTGCCGCACAACGCTTTCATCAGGTGCAATTGTATCAAGCACAACAATCGTGCCATTTGGTGCTTCGTCATCAGGTTCTAGCACAAAACCAATGAGTGATTCGCCCGTTTCATCTTCGATAAATTGTGAAGCTACATCACGAATATGGTCTAATACCTTTTGAGTCACAATTAAACGCGGGACTACCCCATGTCGTAGCATAGCTAAACCTCGTATTTGTCGATAAATAAGCCGTCCCCAAAGCATAGCAATTATTCTCCCAAACGCCTGCCATAGCGACGGTTGAAAGGACTTGGCTTTACCACACGTTCTTCAATACCTGGCCAAAGCCCGGTAGCACGCCAAGTATAGTAGGCATAAAGCCACTGAATCGCCCAGCCTGTAACGGTCACAGCGGTTGATTTGCTGGGATTCCACCCGTACTGCTTGCCATCTGTTGGGTTAAACAGGCATAGCTGGCCATCTTCATACTGGTGCTTCTCACTGTAAATAATAGGCTTTACACAATATGCCTCTGCTGGCGAAGCAGGATAGGTGCGAGGGTAGACGATTTTCAGGGTATGCTCTGGCGTGGGCAAATCTTCAAGATTTATCTCGACAGTCCCAATCCAATACAGCCCGCCATTCGCATCTTCCCGAAGCTGGAAAGTATCGCCAAATGTGGCACGCATCGCCTCCACTTCCCAGATAAGGCGCGGAGAAACATTACGACGTGTGCCCCACCATTGAGTAGCCATCAAGACATCCTCTCTCATTGCTCAACATTCACACCGAAAGTGCCTAAATCCAACTCTAAAGCAGTTTTGAAATGTTGTCTAGCAAATGCGTTTAATAGTTATACGGACAAAAAGCGGAAAAGTTGCAGCTAAAGCAGGTATCAACCCATTTTTAACATAGGGTAAAACTATGCTTACTCAAACGATAACCGAAGACTATAGCGGCTTAATGATGCTTTGTTTGATGTGATAACTGTGAAATTTACCACAAGCGTAGATATAGGGGAGAAAGTCTGCTAAAACAAAGATGTTCAGCGCAACCAGCTGTAGAGCAATTCAGGAGAACACTCTACCGAAGATGCAGCGCTGAACACCTCTGTCTCGTCCATGTGAATACTAATCTGTATTCACACAAAATGCAAATGGGAGTATATGCACATGCGTATTATGCGGTTTGTCACTGTTGCATTACTTGCTGTTCTCGTTAGCATAGCTATAGTGCCAGCTACTGCTCAGGAGAGTGGCGAAGTTCTTACAGTTTACTCTGGCCGTAGCGAAAGCCTCATCGGCCCAATTCTAGAGCGCTTCACCGAAGAAACCGGCATTCAAGTAGAAGTGCTGTATGGTGGTAGCGCAGGGCTGGCGGGGCAAATTCTCGAAGAAGGCGCCAATAGCCCGGCAGATGTCTTCATTGCCCAAGATGCTGGCGCGCTCGGTGCTGTGGCCAAAGCTGGTTTATTCGCTCCGTTACCGTCTGACATTCTGGAACGTGTACCAGAAGAATTTCGCTCTCCAGCTGGGCTGTGGGTTGGTCTGAGCGGGCGTGCTCGTGTGCTGGTTTACAACCCAGAACTGCTGGAAGAACTGGGGCTGGAACTGCCGAACTCGATTCTTGACCTCACCAGTGAGGAATGGCGCGGTCGGGTTGGCTGGGCGCCCACCAACGGTTCATTCCAGGCGAACGTCACCGCGATGCGCGTTTTGCTAGGCGATGATGCTACCCGTGAATGGCTTGAAGGCATGGTTGCGAACGATGCTCAGGTTTATGAAAAGAATACACCGATTGTACAGGCTGTCATCAACGGTGAAATTCCGGTTGGCCTGGTGAATCACTACTACCTGTTCCGCTTCCTGGCGGAAGACCCGAGCATTACCGCCCGCTTGCACTTCTTCCCCGGTGGCGACCCTGGCGCATTGGTGAATGTGGCTGGTGCAGGCGTTCTCGCCAGCTCTGATACCCCCGGCCTAGCACAACGCTTGCTGCTGTACCTGCTGAGTAATGGCGCACAGCAATACTTTGCGGAAGAAACCTACGAGTATCCGCTAGTGCCCGGTGTAGAGCCGATTGTGGAACTGCCGCCACTGGCGAGCATTGAAGCACCGGAAATTGACCTGAGTGACCTTGATGACCTGCAAGGCACGCTGGAAATGTTGGAAGAAACCGGCACGCTGGATGGTTAAATTGGCCTGAAATTAGGGCGGGGCATTTGCTCCGCCCCTTCTAAATAAATATCGCCGTCAAATTTAACGAGCAGAGAGACAAAAGCCATGCAGATACCCTATACAACGAGTGCTGCTAATGCCAACAAAACAGTAAAAGCGCTTTCAATGCCCGGCCTTCGCTCTATTGGAAGCCGTCGTTGGCGTTTATCTGGCATGCACATCAATTGGCTGCAAATTCTCACCATTCTCATCGTTGGTGTGGTGCTGTTGCCAATTGCCTATTTAATCATTCGGGCAGCAGGCGCAGGTGAAGAGGGTATCGCTTATTTACTTAAAGAACGCACATTACGCATTGTTTGGAATAGTTTAACGCTTGTTCTCTCGGTAACGCTTTCGGCGGCTGTGATTGGTGTGCCGTTTGCATGGCTAACATCGCGCACAAACCTGCCTTTCCGCCGTATGTGGCTCATTCTGGGGCTGTTGCCCATGGTCATCCCATCATATTTGGGAGCGGTGACATTCATTGCAGCATTTGGCCCTAAGGGCATGTTGCAAGGTTTGCTAGAACCGCTAGGCGTGCAGCGCTTGCCAGAAATTTATGGCTTCTTTGGGGCATGGGTGGTGTTAACCCTATTCACCTATCCTTATGTCGCGCTCACAGTACGGGCGGCGCTATTACAGAATGACCCCGCATTGGAAGAAGCGGCGCGGAGTATGGGGCTTAGCCGTTGGCAAGTTTTCTGGCGTGTCACGTTGCCCCAGCTACGTCCGGCATTGGCGGCGGGGATGCTGCTGACGGCGCTTTACACACTCAGTGATTTTGGCGCGGTGGCGATGATGCGTTATAACGCATTCACCCGTGCTATTTATTTGCAATACAACAGCTCATTTAACCGTGAACGGGCGGCGCTATTGGCGCTCGTTT
>DAOTWU010000089.1:0-5050 GCA_034435735.1 Anaerolineae bacterium
GCTACTTCGCGTACAGTGCGCGCGCCGACAGCAGTATAGTATACGCCATCAACTGGCAAGATGTTGATGACATCACCGGGATAGAGTGCCAATGTGATACGGCGCGGGTTTGACCAGGCGATGGTTTCTGCTGTTAGGCCAAAGCGTCGGGCAATGCTTTCGATAGTATCGCCCTGCTGAACTGTATATTGAATGACCTCACTGCGCGGCCTATCTGGCACAATGGTGAAGGGATTGGCCGGATTAGCGTAGACCGCGAATGTGTTCACCAAATTGAAGCGTTGTAGCGGTGATTGTAAAACGCTCGCTACGGTTTGGCTGCTGGCCGTTGGCAGTGGTGTTGGGAATTGGCTAACCACCGTCGGCAGCGGGGCGGCGGTGCTTGTTGGCGCTTGCTCCACTGTGGGCAAGGGCGTTTGTGGTAAGTCTGGGCTGGGGGTTGGGAGTTCTTGCGTTTCCTGCGGTGTGAGTAAAATAACCACTGTCGCAATTGTGAAAACAAATGCCCCCAAAAGGCTCAACAATCCCACCCAACGGCGTGGTTGCTCTGGTGGCGTTGGGCGTATCGCTATGGATGGGCTGGTGTCAGCCATCGGGTCTATTGGGGGTTCTTGTATTTGTGGCATGGTTTAACCACCTCTTATGCTTCATCAAATTGCTGCTATCATAAAACCCGCGCTGTATCTTGACAATACAACGTAGGGCAAATGTAGGCTGATGTTTATACACCGTTTATGGGAGTGGGGCGCAGTTTATAGGAGGGGCAAAACCGCTACCCCTCCCGATATGTGCCGTTTAATAGCCTGCGGGGACAGTGACAAGGAATAGAACAGACAACACCGAAACAATCAGCGGCAACAGCAGCACTACCGCAAAGATGCGGCTATCAGTACGCAGGTGCATATAGAACAGCACCACCAGTGCCGCCTTCGCAAAGGCTAGCACCAACAGCGAAACTCTACCAAAGACGCCCAGCGTTTCGGAATTGTTGCCAATGAGTACCTCAATCAGTGTTAAAACGCCCAGCGCTATCAACACCCATGTATAGATGGGCATGGTTTGGCCAAAGAGTGTGAGTTCATCATTATGCTCACCATGCGCTGGTGTGTGTTCGCTATGTTCTTGCGTATTCTGTGTTTCTTCCGTCATAATGCCCCCTAGATGAGGTAAATTAACGTGAACAGCAACACCCAGACGACATCGACAAAGTGCCAGTAAAGGCCGAATACCTCGATGCCGACCGGATTATGGTCATAGCGCCCTTTGCGCCCGCGCCACAGCACCAACAACGCCCACAGCACGCCAGCAAAGACGTGCGCGCCATGGAAAGCCGTTGGCACATAGAAGCGCATGCCAAAGCCGCCTAAGGCCTCGCGCGCTGCTTCAACATTATCTATGTTGAGCGCATGGAGCAACTCGTTATTTTCCGATATGGTCGCGTGTTGCAGCGTAATTTCAACGTGCGCCAATTCGCTATATTCAATATACTGGCCAGCGAGGAACACAATGCCCAAAATCGCCGTCAAGCCAATCCAGCGCAGCATCCCGCGACGGTCGCCATGTTGCATCGCCCGCAAGCCCATCACCATCGCCCAGCTACTCACCAGCAGGATGAAGGTGTTGATCGTGACCAGTGTAACGCCCAGCCCCTTATGGAAGGCGCGCACAGCTTCTGGTTCGCGCACGCGGAAAATGACATAAGCGCCGATGAATATCGAAAAAATCGCGATTTCCGACGCCAGATAAAGCCACATAGCGAACTTCTGATTATCGTTGCTACGGGCGACTTCTTCGGCGCTCATATGATGGCCGTGGTCTATTGCAGCTTCACTCATACTAACCCCCTACTTTTGCCCCAAAAAGCGCGGCAGCCCAACGCGCAGTATCCACGCAATGCGGGCAAAGATGCGCCCCATCACCTGTACTGGCTTCGGCGGTATCAGTTCTTCTTCTGATGGCTTGGTATTCCGCACTTCGGTAATACCTGCCGAGAGGCCGTAAATCACCAGCCAGAAGATAGCCGCAATCACCGCCAGCGAGATGACACTGAACAGGGTATAGAACAGGAAAATTACAAATTGCGAGGTTTGAATGGTCGGGCCGTTAAAGGGTAGGGTGACTTCTACCGTGCCGAATGCCGCAAAATCGCCCTCTGGCGCGCCGACAATCTTCAGGCCGGGGCCATTTGGCCACACCGCAACCGCTACCATCAGCAAGAACGCGCCCAGTCCCAACGCCGCCACCATCCAGACATAACTGCCAAAGACGCGGGCAGGCTCTTCCTCTGCGGCTTCCTCAACAGCGGGCGCTTCTTCAATATCGCCCTTCGCCACAGCTTCTACCAACGCCAGTTCTTCTTCTTCACTGGGCGGGTGTGGGTGCTTGTTAACGCTGGGGTCAAACGCGCCCATCCCCCACATGAAGAAACCAGCGGAGAGGAAGGCGGGCAAAATCATGCCTACTTGCGGCTCCCAAAGCGGCTCTAAGTTTTGCAGGCCGCGCAGCAGGAACACAACGCCCATGCCTATCAGGAAGCCGATAATCATCATCCAAAGGCCGCGCGCTAGCGTTGGCTCGCCAGTGAAAATCGAGAGCGGTGCAATGAAGCCCGCCGCCCAACTCAAGCTGAACAGGCCGCCAATCAGCGCCAGCACTACGGGTAAGCCCCAATCGTAGTTCGGGCTAACATCGAATAAATCAAAGTGATAGGTTGCATAAGCCGCTTCTTCAGCCGCGATGGCTGTTTCAATATCGGCACGCGCTTCTTCTGTGGCGGTTGCTAGTTGCGCCTGCAATTGCTCAATACGATATGGGTGTATCTGAGCCTGCCAGTTGCGCAGCTGAATGACCACCGCCAGCGTCAGTACAAAGCCCAGCAGGCCGATACCGAGCGGCGACCGTAATAGCCGCATAAGTCGTTCCATAGAAGAATACCTTCCCTGTTACCTCTATCGCGGCCAGCTAAGCCGCTACCTGCACGATGAGCCGGATTATATCCAATATAAGAACAAGTAAAACAGTAACCAGGCAACCAGCACAAAATACCACAACTTTGCGCCTGCTTCTACTGCCCACGTGTTACCGCTATGGTAACGCCCTTGGCGTCCGGCGCGGTAGATATTCGCCAGAATGCCGCCAATCACTAGTGCATGAAGACCATGAAATGCCGTCATCAGGCGGAATAAAACGCCATATTGCGTACTCACATCTGCGTTCATCCATTCATAGGCCATGACCAGTATGAAGGCCAGACCCAGCACCAGCGCGACACCCCACTGCGCCAAAAAGCGCGCTTGCTCATTTTGCTTAATGGCTTGGTGTGCGCGGTTGACCAGCACCACGCTTAAAATTAAGCCTAGCGTGGCGATGGTGGGCAATATGGGGTTAAATGGCTCAACATCGGGCGGTGGCCAGCTTGGATACTGGTTGCGCAGCTGCAAGTTCACCACCACCAAACTGATGAACGCCATAATCCATGACCACTGAAAAATGGTCAAACCCGTGCGGCGGTTCTTCAGCGCCAGTTCTTCCGCCCGTTGGCGGGCGGCTTCGCTCATGAATGGTTGTTGCTGTGCCTTAGGTTGCATGGCTTGTCTTTAATGTGCTGGTAGGGGCGCCAGTTTACGCCCCTACGAATCGTCTATTTATTGCTAGGCTTCTTCGCTGCCTGCGTTTTCGGCAGTGTCTTCAGCCGCTTCCTCTGCTGCTTCTGCGACGGACGCCACGACTGGTGGGTTGAAGCGCTCTTCTAAGGCAGAGAGATAAGCATTTGCGCCTTCTGTACCATAGCCGTATGGGTCTTCGAAGGGTACCGGGTCTTCATCGAAGTTCCAGGCCGGTGGTGGAGAACTTGTCGCCCATTCTAGCGTCAGCGCGCGCCACGGGTTGGGGCCAGCTACTTCGCCGCGAATGGTGCTCACCACCATGTTGTAAATGAGTACCAGCGTGGAGAGGCCTAGGATGAAGGCAGAAATGCTAATAATCACATTCCATGATTGGAAAGCCGGGTCATAGACCGCCACACGGCGCGGCATACCCAACATGCCCACAATTTGCTGTGGGAAGAAGGTGCCGAGGAAGCCGAAGTAGGTCAAGAACCAGTGAATTTTACCCAGCCGTTCATCGAGTTTGCGCCCGGTAATCTTCGGCCACCAGTGATATAGCGCGGCATAAATGCCGAACACACCACCACCAAAGAGCGTGAAGTGGAAGTGCGCCACTACGAAGTAGGTGTCATGGACGTGAATATCAATCGGCACAGCGGCCAGCATAACGCCCGTGATACCGCCAATCAGGAAGAGCGATAGCAAGCTCAAGGCGAATATCATAGCGCTAGTTAAGCGTATCTTGCCGCCGATAATCGTCGCCAGCCAACTGAAAATTTTAATGCCCGTCGGCACAGCGATAATCATCGTGGTTACCATGAAGGGGATGCGCAGTTCTGGCTGCAAGCTGGTGAACATATGGTGCGCCCACACAGTGAAACCAACTAGCGCAATCGCCAAACTAGAGAGCGCAATCATCCGGTAACCAAAAATCGGCTTGCGTGAATGTACCGAAATCACGTCAGACATGATGCCGAAGCTGGGCAACACCATCACATACACCGCCGGATGGCTATAGAACCAGAAGATATTCTGCCAGACTAGCACATCACCACCCGCCGCCGGATTGAAGAATGTCGTGCCGGCCACGCGGTCAAGGATGAGCAGAGTCAGCGCGCCAGCCAGGAAGGGTGTCGCCATCACTGCGATGATGCTTGTCGCCAAAATCGCCCAGCAGAATAGCGGCATCTGCCAGATGCTCATGCTTGGCGGGCGCATGTTTTTAATAGTGACGATGAAGTTAATTGAACCGAGAATGGAGGATAGGCCGAGTAAGTGGACGCCCAAAGCCCACAGCGTTTGGCCGTCACCGCTGAACATCGTGCTGAGTGGTGGGTAGGCCGTCCAGCCAGCTTCTGCTGGGCCGAAGAACCACCCCATGATAATCAGCAAGCCAGCGGGCGGAATAAGCCAGAAGGCGAAAGCGTTCAACCATGGGAACGCCA
>DAOTWU010000090.1:0-13381 GCA_034435735.1 Anaerolineae bacterium
GATTGTTGTTCACGAGGGGCAACGACGAGGAGTTCGCCAATATCAGCAAACGCGCCAACAGCCGCCCATAGACCAGGCGATTCGATGCCATCATCATTGGTGAATAGGATGAGAGGGCGTTCGCCTTCGTTGTTATTGCTCATAGAAATCACTCACTTACTGTTTATAGCACACCAACCTGTAACACACAGTCGGAAAATTATGTATACCAATGTGATACAAGTTGGATTATCCACTGTAACATTAATTGCAAGCCAACACAAGGTTAAGCCAATATTCAGCCTTGTGCCCTTTTATGGCAAAAGTGCTAAAAAATTGGCGATATGTGGGCAAAATAGGGATGATGAAGGGCATATACATCTGGATTATATTTTGTTATTATCCGTAATGTCATTATATATCGGGAATGATTTATGGCAGAAGAACACACCGAACCGGCCCGACCTAGTCGGCGGCGTGTCATCATCCACGATTTGTTCAACCTCCCGCCTGGGCGTCTCCTCATCAGCGGCATTCAAACAGCTTTCTGGGGTAGCGAAGTGACCATCACTGGCGCACATGAGCGAGACTTGCAAAACAAGCGCTTTAAGTTGCATTTCACTGGTGTAACAACATTGCAGTGGTACGTCAAAGAAGCGGCACGCAAGAACGAAACGCTCTTTGTGCCGCTGCTATCGCACGATTTAGGCTTGCGCCGCTATAAGCGTAATGCGCGCTTCATCATGGCGACGGGCGAACTCATCATCAGCTATGAAGACCTGGACGCTCAAGCGCTTTAATATCAGGCTTCGGCCAGCTTAAGCAAGGTCTGCAGTACGACATTCGCGCCATTAACCACATCGTGGGCGCGAGTATATTCGCGCGGGTTGTGGCTGATACCGCCCACTGACGGCACAAACAGCATGGCGGCGGGCGTGATGCGGCTCAGGTTTTGGGTATCATGGCCAGCGAAGCTCATCAGTCGCTTATGCGATAAACCCAAGGTATCCGCAGCGTGTTCAATGGCGGTAATCACCTGCTCATTGAGGGGCGCGGCGGGAATGCTGCCGCTGTGGGTAATCTGCACGTTGAGGTTATAAACTTGAGCAATATCACGCGCAAGTGATTGTAACTCTGCCCACATGGCGTTTAGCTCTCCTTCTGAGCCGTGGCGGAACTCTAAAGCCAATCGCGCCCGTTCTGGCACGATATTGAACGCGCCAGGAGATAGCTCTACTGCCCCAATATTGGCCACACCAGGATAAAATTGCTCCATGACCATATCGCGAGCTTGCTGGGCGAAGGCCGCCGCCCCCCAAAAGGCATCAGCGCGCTTGTCCATTGGAGTTGTGCCAGCATGTGCCGCCTGCCCAATATACTCAATCCAATAGGAGCGAATGCCGACAATAGAAGTAACCACGCCAATATCGATATTGGCCTCTTCTAAGCGTGTGCCCTGCTCAATGTGTAGCTCTAGGAATGCGGCCAGTGTTGCGGGGTCGCGGCGGGCATTCAATAGCCCTTCTTCTGTGAGATTGGCGCGCTTTAGGCCTTCTAGCAAACGCTCCCTACCACCACGTGGTGCGGCGAGGTCTTCTGCGGTCAATGTGCCACAGAGGGCACTACTCCCCAGCAAGCCGACTAATGTCCCCTCTTCATCTGTAAACGAAATGCACTCTAGATGGTATGGCAGCTTGCGGCGCGCCTCTTTAATCGTGAGAAGGGCTTCAAAAGCGGCCAGCACCCCCAACGCGCCATCATAGCGCCCGCCATTAGGAACAGTATCCAAATGCGAGCCAACCAGCAGGGTTTTGGCGTTAGCGTCCTCGCTGGGCAAGATAACGGATTGGTTGCCAGCGCTATCCTCTCGATAGTCCAGACCATAGAACTTGGCCTGTTCTTTGAACCAGGCGCGCGCCTGCATATCGGCCTCTGATAAGGCGGGGCGAGAAACGCCGCCCTCTTCTGTCGCGCCAATTTCGGCAAGGTTATCCAACAGGCGCAATAAGCGTTCAGTGTTGATGGTTAACATAGGGCATCCTTTGTTAGGGCTTGTTCATACCTTTTGAGCATCATTAATTATGAGCGCCTGATAAAAGTTTAGCGCTAAATAAGGGCAAATACATCAAGATGGTTATAATGTAAGAAAGCACTGTTTCGTTTAATAGTATAGGACCACCCATGACGAACGCCCCTCTACAAGATTTAAGTATTGAAGAATTTAGCCATATCGCCCAACAAATTGAGGCTGAAGTGCGTCGCGTCATTGTCGGGCAAGAGCAAGTTGTGCGCTATGTGCTCATCTGTATTCTAGCTGGACGGCATGCGCTATTAGAAGGCGTGCCCGGCTTGGGTAAAACCATGCTCATCCGCACTATTGCCGATGCGCTCGATTTGAAGTTTTCTCGCATTCAGTTTACACCAGATTTGATGCCTTCCGACATCACAGGCACAGATATTCTGGAAGATGCGGAAGATGGGCGCAAGGTGCGGCGCTTCCAGCATGGGCCAATTTTCGCCAATTTGGTGTTGGCCGATGAAATCAACCGAGCCACCCCAAAAACCCAATCCGCCCTATTAGAGGCCATGCAAGAAAAAACGGTCACTGTCGCTGGTAAGCGCTATACCCTAGAGCCGCCATTTTTCGTTTTGGCCACGCAAAACCCGCTAGAGATGGAAGGAACATACCCGCTACCAGAAGCCCAATTAGACCGCTTTCTGTTTAAGATTAATGTGGCCTTCCCTTCTGCAGCAGAGCTGGTGACGATTATCGAGCGCACAACAGGCACAAATGTGCCAACAGCTTCCAAAGTGGCGGATGGCCAGCAGGTCATCGCGATGGGCGATTTAGCGTTGAATATGCCTGTGCCGAGCCATATCAACGAGTATGTGGCGCGGCTAATTGTGGCCAGCCATCCCGAACACGAAACCGCTCCGCCCATGGTGAAGCTCTTCGTCCGCTATGGTGCTAGCCCACGCGGCGCACAAGCCCTCATCATCGGTGCGAAAATCAACGCGCTTCTAGAAGGGCGCTATAACGTGGCCTTTGACGATGTGGAAGCTGTGGCACATGCAGCACTCAATCACCGTTTACTGCTCAACTTTGAAGGGCAAGCAGAAGGTATCACCACAAACGACATCATCTCACATCTGCTGGAACAGGTGAAAAAGCGGGCATAAGCCATGAGCGAGCAGCAAACTAGCAACCCGACTGACGGCGCGCGACTGCTATTACCGGAGAAAATTCGGCGGCGGCTGGAAGCGTTGACATTGAACCCCCGTAAAATCCGCGCAGGCGCTTTACAGGGCGAACGGCGCTCCGTCAAGCGCGGCACAAGCATTGAATTCGCCGATTATCGTGACTATACCCCCGGCGATGATTTGCGGCGGCTAGACTGGAATGTTTATGCGCGTTTGGGAAAGCCTTATGTCAAGCTCTTCGAGGATGAAGAAGACCTCGCTGTACATCTGATCTTAGATACATCTGCCAGCATGAACTGGCCACCAGAAGGCGAGCGTGCTGGGGAAAAACTCCTCTTTGCCAAACGCATTTTTGCGGCGCTAGCGTATATTTCGCTGGCGAGCAACGACGCCCTCATGTTGACAGCAGTCAACGACTTCGACGGCATGAAGCACTTTGGGCCTGTGCGTGGACGCGGTCATGTGGTGAATATGTTGCGCTTTGTCCATAATCTGGAGGCCAAAGGGCTAACGGCTGCTACAGCAACATTAGAGGACTATGCCTTGCGCTTCAAGCGGGCGGGAATGGTGATTTTCATCAGCGATATGTTCTCACCAGATGGCTGGCTGGAAGGCCTGAACCGCCTGCTGGCCAACGGGCATGAGGTGGCGATTGTTCATGTACTGACGCCAGAAGAGGTCATGCCACCGCTGGCGGGCGATTTGCGGCTAGTGGATATTGAAACGGGCGAAGCGCGCGAGGTCACAGTAGACGCCACACTACGCGATATTTACCACCGCCGTCTAGAAGCTTGGCGCAACCAATTACGGACGGAATGCGCGCGGCGTGGGGCATACTATCTGCCGCTACAGAGCGATATGGTATGGGAACGAGTATTGCTCCACGATATGCGGCGGCTGGGCATCGTGAAATAGTGTCAAATAGTGTTTTTACATAAGGAACAGTGAACGGATGTCATTCTTAGACCCGCTAGCTCTCTTAGGTGGCCTCATCGCCATCCCCATCATTTTGCTCTATATGCTGCGGTTACGCCGCCGCGAGGTTTTGATTTCCAGCACATTCCTATGGCAGCAATTGCTGGAAGATAAAGAGGCCAATACGCCATGGCAGCGGCTACGGCGCAACCTGTTGCTATTGCTACAGCTCATCGTTGTGGCGCTGTTGGTGTTGGCACTAGCGCGGCCTTTTGTCACTGTCCCCTCTTTCACTGGCGGGCAAACAGCGGTGCTGATTGATGCATCCGCCAGCATGAACGCCACTGATAGCGAAGACGGCAGAACCCGCTTTGAGCTGGCGGTAGAACAAGCGCGCGAGTTAGTGGGTACGTTGGGTATTGGCGACCAAATGATGATTATTCGTGTTGGAGCTGTGCCGCAAGTGCTCGTCCCCTTCACCGAGAGCATTGTCCCCTTACATGAGGCGCTAGACGGCATCGAAGCGGGCAACGATGGCGCGGATTGGGTATCGGCGTTAACGTTGGCGGCGGGTAGCAGCGATAGCCCAGACTTGCGCATTATCATCATCAGTGATGGCGGCATTGGAGAAGCGGCTTCCCTGCCCCCTATCCCTGGTGAACTGGTCTATTTGCCCGTGGGCATTAGCGATAACAATTTGGCGATTACGGCGCTGGCCACCCGTGAACTACAAGATAGGCCACCGCAACTCTTCGCGCAGGTCACCAACTATGGTGGGCAAGATGTTGATGCGGATATTGTGCTGCGGATTGATGGCCAGCTTTCTGCGGCAGAACCGGTACAGGTTGCGGCACATAGTAGCGTTTCGCTGACATTAGATGATGTGCTGCCGACGGATTTCACCACTGTTGAAGCGACATTGGTCAACTTCAGTAGGGCGGATTATTTGGCATTAGATAACACCGCGTCCGCCGTCCATGAGGGGCAAACGAGCCGCACTGTGCTAGTTATGACAGAGGGTAATTTATTCTTAGAGCAAGTGCTGCGCAGCATGCCAGGGATACAGGCCTTTCAGGGGAACATTGAAACGGGCTTGCCATCACGGGCATTTGACCTGTATATCTTTGACCGTTGGCTGCCCCCTAGCCTGCCCGATGGCGATATTTTCTTCATCAATCCGCCAGCCAACACCTCGTTGTTCACTGTGGGAGATATGGTGGGCGATACGCAGAACATCATCATCAAACCCAATGACCCGCGTACCACCTTCCTCGATTTTAGCGATGTCAACATTTTACAATTCCGTCAGGTGCAAGATAGCGGCTGGGCAGATGTGCTCATCAGCGCCGATGGCGGGCCGTTGCTCTTGGCAGGGGTTGAAGACGGGCGGCAGGTGGCAGCATTGACTTTCGCGCTACACGAATCCGACCTGCCGCTGCGTGTGGCGTGGCCGGTGATGATGGCTAATTTGCTGCAATGGTTTACGCCGTCTAATCTCATCGACACATCTAACGGGCTGGCAATTGGCCAAACGTTGGCCATTCAGCCACCTGTAGAGGCGGACACTATTCAGATAATCGCGCCAGATGACACCGTTTATAACTTGCCCGTTGAGCGTGAAACAGTCATCTTCGATGAGACCTTCCTAGCGGGCATTTACCAATTACGCGCCATGCGGGCGGGCGATATTCTCGTTGAACAACCCTTCAGTGTGAACCTGTTTGATGAGCGCGAGAGCAATATTGCTCCTATCACTGGCGAGCTACAAATTGGCGCTGCCACCGCAGAGAGCACAGTAGAAGAGGAACAGGGTGAGCTAGAATTTTGGTCATATCTGGCCTTTTTCGCCCTGCTGATTATGCTGGTGGAATGGTATCTGCATCACCGCCGCTTACGGCTGCCAATTGCGCCACCGCCGCCAACAGAACGGAAACAGGCTGCCGCATGAGTGAAGCGACACGCCCCACCCGCCCTATATGGCTATGGCTAACCAGCCCACAAGCCCGCTGGCTGGTTGTGCCGCTGGCTGTATTCATCTTCACACGGGCTTTTGTATTTGCGGGCGCATATTTACCGTCGACATTTGGCATTCATGTGTTGCCGCCCGATGTGGAGATTGTGGGTGACAATGACGCGCTGGGGCAACTGGTGCGCTGGGATGCGCTTCATTACTACAATATCGCTACAACGGGCTATCGTTATGTTCCTGGCACGGAAAACTCCGACGAAGCAACGGTGGCATTTTTCCCGTTGTATCCGCTCCTGATGCGGGCGCTTTCCCCCATCGGCGGGGCAGCGCTGGCGGGGTTCATTATTAGCAACATGGCCTTTCTGGGGGCACTGATTGTGCTTTACCAAGTGACAAAACGCGCTTTTAATCCGCGTGCAGCCACCTATGCCACATTGTATCTGGCGGCGTTTCCTTCGGCGTTTTTCTTTTCGGTGCTCTATGCAGAGAGTTTGTTTTTGCTGCTGGTACTGGCGGCCTATAGTGCCATACAGGAAAAACGCTGGTGGCTGGCGAGCTTTTGGGCGATGCTGGCGGGGGCGACGCGCATCTCTGGCGTGTTTATGATGCTGTTCGTCGCTATTGAATGGGCACAGGCGCAAGGTTGGCAGATTGAGCGCATTCATCGCACGGATAACTGGCGGACATTATGGCAGGGGATAAAACAGCACTGGCGAACTGCCACCGCCCTGCTCATCATGCCGCTGGGCGTGCTGGCGTATATGGTCTATTTGCAGGCGGCGTTTGGCGACCCGTTGGCGTTTCTCAGCGCGCGCGGGGATGCTTGGGGGCGGCACTTTTTAGGGCCAATCGGCGTGATTATCGAAGAA
This sequence comes from Anaerolineae bacterium, assembly GCA_034435735.1. GTDB lineage: Bacteria > Chloroflexota > Anaerolineae > Aggregatilineales > Phototrophicaceae > S146-30. The sequence goes on from DAOTWU010000090.1 coordinate 6,934, forward strand.
ACGCGGGCGATGTTGGCGGGAGAAGTCAAACCGCATGTGCTGCCCTACTTCGACAGCGTCAACATTGGGCTGTTTTTCCTGGTTATTGGCCTGAGTATCGCCGTATGGCGCAAGTTGAATGCGGGGGCGGCGATTTACTGTTTGGCCTCGCTATTCTTCGCCGCCTCGGTAACTACGCAAAGCCTAAACCGCCACCTGCTGGCGTACTTCCCCTTTTTTATGGTGCTGGGGGCGTGGGGCGTGCGTTATCCTAAACTGCATCGGGCGTTATTATTCATCTTTTTACCGCTATTGATGTTATTCACAGCACTTTATGTGAACTGGGTGTTTATCGGTTGAACGGAAACAGGTATAAGCGATGACCTTCTCCAATCAAACAGCGTTGCTTTTGTTCATGGTGCTGCTACCACTGTTTTATTTTGGTTGGCCGCGCTATCACTTCCGCCGCGTGCGCGATTCGGTAAGCCTCGCCTTGCGGGTGGTCATCGTTACGCTAGTTGTGTTAGCGCTAGCTGGTGCACAACTGCGCCAATCTACTGATAGGCTGGCGGTGATATTCCTCGTTGATGTTTCCGATAGCATGGGCACAGATTTCAGCGCGCAAGGGGATTACATCCGCGAAGCGGTAGCGAATAAGCCCATTGATGATGAAGTGGGGATTGTGCTCTTCGGGGCGAACGCTTTGCCAGAACGCACCTTGAGCAATCTGGGCGATATTGCCGATTTCACTTCTGACCCAGATACGACACAAACCAATTTTGCCGCCGCGATTAACCTCGCGTTGAGCATGTTCAGCGATAACACGGCCAAGCGTATCGTTGTCCTCAGCGACGGCATTCCCACCAGCGGCAACGCCCTACAAGCGGCAGAGTTGGCGGCGGCTTCGGGCGTGGAAATTAGTTATGTGCCCTTCACCCCACAGGCCGCACCAGAGGTGCAGTTATTGCAAGTCGATGCGCCGGAGACGGTCATCGAGGGGCAAGTTTTCGATATTAATGTGACGATAGAGGCGACACAGGACACGACCATCGCCCTGAATATCTATAGTGGTGGCCAACAGCTTTTGACAGAAGATGCGGTGCGGCAATTGCGCAGCGGCCTGAATAACTTCACGTTCACATTGCCAGCGGTGGCTTCTGGCCCGCAAAGCTTTCAAGTGCTCATCAAAACCCAGCAAGACGCCGACCACTATGACCAAAACAACCGACTATATACCTTCACCAATGTTGTGGGTTCACCCCGTGTACTGGTGGTGAGCCGCACACAGGCGGGCGAAGCCATTGATGAGCTGCAATATCTCATCCCCGCGCTAGAGCAAAGCGGGCTAGCAGTAGAGCGCGCGACGCCGGGAACATTACCTATCAGCATTCAGCAGCTCATTCAGTATCACACCATCATCATCGCCAATGTGCCAGCCAACCAATTCGCCAGCGCACAGTTAGAAAATCTCAAAACTTATGTGCGCGATTTGGGCGGCGGGCTGGTGGTTATTGGGGGGCCAGAGAGTTATGCGCCGGGCTTCTATATGTTGACACCACTAGAAGATGTATTGCCCGTCGAGATGCAACTACGCGACCAGCAACGGCTGCCCCAACTGACTGTGGCCTATTTGATTGACCGCAGCGGCAGCATGGGCATCCCATCAGCAGATGGTGTGCCAAATATCGAATTGGCGAAACAAGCTATTATAGAATCTATCGAATTTTTGCAGGCCACCGACCGCGCTGCTGTCGCCTCGTTTGATACTAATGGTTATTTGATTGCGCCATTTCAAGATGTACTAGACCGCCGCGAATTACAGCGCTTAGTGGCCACCTTGCGGGCGGGTGGTGGCACAGACATACTGGCGGGTATAACGCTGGTGGCGCGCGACATCGTCAACGAACCTTCACAGCGCAAACACATCATCCTCTTAACCGATGGCGGTGCGGACGCGCGCGGGCTAGTAGAACTGGCGGAATCGCTTTTTATTGACCATAACGTCACAACAAGCGTGATTGCTATTGGGCAAGGGGCGGCGCCCTTCCTGCGGGAAATGGCACAAGCGGGCGGTGGCAATTATCACTTAGTGACCAATGTGGCAGAAATACCGCTCATCTTCGCCCAAGAAACCGTATTGGCCTCGCGCAGTTATATCGTCGAAGAGCCTTTCTTCCCGTTGCTCACCGCCAATAACCCGATGATTCAAGGTATAGACGCCCTACCTCGCCTCCATGGCTATGTAGCGGCCACGCCCAAAACTGCGGCACAGGTCGTCTTGCGGGGGCCATCGCCCTTTGAAGACCCAATACTCGTTGGGTGGCAATATGGTTTAGGGCGGGCTGTCGCCTTCACCAGTGACGCCACCGCCCGCTGGGCAAATGAATGGGTGGCATGGGATGGCTATGCGCGCTTTTGGGGGCAGGTCGTGCAATGGGCAATCACCGAAGGGGCAAGCGAAAACTTGCAAACACAGGTGATACAGGAGAACGGGCAAGCGCGCATTATCGTTGATGCCCGTGCCGATGATGGCGCATTCCTGAATGGCCTGGCCTTGCAAAGCGGCGTGCTGATGCCCGATGGTCGCCAAGAAACCATCACCTTGCGGCAAGTAGCGCCGGGGCGTTATGAAGCGGTGTTTTCGCCTCAAGAAGAAGGGGCGTATATTTTAACCGTGACGGGTGAAGGGGAGAGCAACGGCCAGACCTATGAACTGCGGCAAGTGACGGGCTGGGTTATGGTCTACTCATCCGAATATAACGTGCGGCAGGAAAGTGGGCGACTATTGGAGCGTATGGCGGCTATTACGGGCGGACGCGACATGTCGGAGATGCTAGATAGTGTCTTCGAGCATAATTTAGTGACACAAGAGGCCAGCGTGCCAATCTGGCCACAGTTGCTCTTCATCGCACTATTGCTATGGCCAATTGATATTGCGGTGCGGCGGCTTATCATCACCCGCAGCGATATACAGCGCTTGCGGCAATGGCTACAGGTAGATGAAGAACGCCCCAAACCCGTATCAGAGCGTATTGCCTCGTTGCGCAGCGCCAGAGAGCGCGCTCGCCAACAGACAGGGCACGGAGAGCGCGATTTACCACAGGAAGCGCCCGCCAGCACAATTGGCGCTTTACGGCAGCGAAAAGCCGCCACCCGCGAGCAGCAGGCAACGCCAGTGAAAACGCCTGCGGAAGCGGGCGGCACACCGCGCTATAAGCCACCACGAGAAGGCCAACCGCATAAGATTGAAGTGGATGAAGGCGAAAATGTGGCGGGGCGGCTCTTAAAACGCCGCAAACGCCGCGAAGAGTAAGCGCAAGTAAAAGCGCCGTCCTCATAAGTAAGGGCGGCGCCTGTTCGTTAACTATAATTTAGAAGCGACATTATTCCAGATTTTCCGTCGCAGGCCAAGATTCCACCAATTTATCGTAATGAATGGTATATACTTCTTCCACCATTTCAAAAGAAGCGCTATCAAAATCGCTGTAGTGCACTTCGCTAATCCATGCGCCTTCAGCCGTCCAGCGGCGCGTCTCCACTCCGTCATCAATCGCCACAATGGCCACACTGCGGGTCGGGCGCTTATCGCCAGTCGCGGCTACCGTCTCGCGCAGCCACTTATTAAAGGCATTATTGCCATCGCGCTGCACCATTTTGCTGACGATGAACGGAGAGCGTACCCGATTACCCTCTTCATCCAGCTTAAAGGTCTGTAAACCAGAAATACGAAAGATGCCGCTGACTCGTTCCCCATCAATTTCAAGAGCAAACTCATTAGCGCACAAGCTGTCTATGGCACGTATGGCACTTGTTTCGGTCATTGTCCCATCCTAATCACTCAAGTTATCCGCAAGATTGTTATCACCAGTATGCGGGTATTTGCCATTTTGAGCAAGCAAGTTCGTTAAAGCGGAACAATCATCTGTAAGAATAGGCCGAGTATAAACGGCACCAAAAACGCAATGGCCACAACTTTCAACCAATCCAAACGGTAAACCGCCCGTATCACAATGGCGGATAAAATGAATTGGTAGACGCCCCAGATAAACGATAGTATCGATTTCAAGCCATCTGGCAGCGGAGCAACAGTGATGGCGGCCAGCAGGATAAAAAGCGGCGCGGTATACGAAGCGTAGAGATAGAACAAATCGGCAAAAAGCCCTTCGCCCCCTAAAAAGCGCGCCACCATATGATAGACACCCACAATAAGCGTCGCCGCAAAGACCAGTATCGGCCCCAAAAATAGGGAGACGAATAGTATCTCTAATAGCGAGAGCGATGTCGCGGGGAGCTGCTGTTGTTGGGCAATTACTGGCAAGCTTTGATTGACGACGACTGTTGTCACCAGACCATTGATGAAGCCAGCGAGGAGCAACCACAAGACGCCACGATTAGCCGTCGCACGCGGGTCATTTAACAGGTTACGGAACAACGCTTCTGATGGGCGAGAAATAGCCAATGTCCAGACTTCTTGCCAAGAATAAGAGCGGGGTGGTTCTGGATAATCAGGTGTCTCAGGATGAAATTCAGCCACAGTTGTGTTGTCCTTCAATGATGCCATCTATAAGATGTTTACAGTATAGCAGATGGTAGCATCAAAGCGGCACTAATTGGCGTATTACCGTGACATCTGATTGGGCGATGAAAAAGATGATGAGAAGCGGGAGCACAACCACCAGCAAGAATATTTTTACCAAACTGAGTTGATAGACGGCGTATAAGGCATACCCTAAAAGCACGCTGCTATAGATAGAAAGTATAAAGTTCAGAATGCCTATAATAAGTGCAACTGATGGAGAAAATGTTGCCAACAAGAACATGGCTTGGAGAAGATAGAGAGGGATAAACACCATCCCTATTATGTAGAAGAATGAGGTGTATTCCCCTCGCCCGCCGAGCACACGGGCAAGCAAATGATAAATGAAAGTCACCACCCCTAAAAGCACGACTAGTAACGCCCAGTTGATAAAAACATTGCACACTACAAAACTGGAATTCCAATTTCGCAATTGCTCTGGCAAGCGGTAAGCTGGCACTTCATTGATGATGCGTGTGATAACCACTGCCTGCGCTATCTGAAAAATGGTGGACGCTATTAACAACCATGCAATCGCGCGAGTAGCTTTGGCACGAGGGTCACTGCGCACCGCCTCATAGTTCTCTTTGGATGGGCGGAATAGCATCATCCAAACGCGCCAAATGGATAAGGGTGAGGGGCTTTCAACATTTGCATTTGAAAATATTTCGGGCGTTGTCATGAGGAACTATCACTTTTTCCAACTCATAAAAACCTAAAAGCGCTACAGGGCATACAAATAGCCACCTTTTTACTGGCAGCTATTTGTATGCATCACCCACACTTTAAGATAACATCAACTGTATCACTTGCAAATTGCGCACTACACCAAAATAAACTTCAACCATGAAGAACGTGAAAACAAGCAGATATACCCGTGATGGCGGCAATTGGTATACTGTAGCAAACACTTGGCTCATGGGGTTAAGCAAATACAGGAATACCAAACCAATCAGTAACAAGGCGAGAGTAACGAGCGAAGCATTGATACTAGCCACTAATACTAAAAGAAAAGCGACTAAAATTGTGCCAGTGAAAAGTACCCCATAAAGATAAAAGGCATCGGAATATGCGCCTACATTGACTTCTTCATCATCCAAAATACGGGCGAAGAAGTGATAGACCACTGTAAAAAGTAATAGGCCAAAGAAGAATTCCACAAAATTAGTGACAGCCTGTGATAAAAAGCTCACGAATAGCTGCCCACCATCAAGTTGTGGCTGGTTCGCAAAAGCGGGGGTTGGCGAGTTAGCCAGCGTTAAATGGCCAGGTATGGGCAAAATGACAGCCAGCAAAATAATCCAAAAAATAATACGGTCTACGCCTGCTTTGGGGTCAAGCAATAACCGCTCGTAGGTGTGTTTGGATGGCCGAAGAAACGCCAATAACCACACCTGAATCATTTGTAAGGGGGATTGTGGTACAACTTCTTGTTCTCCCTCATATACCTCTACATGTTCTTGTTTTTCCATTGATTTACCTCCCGAAAAATTCAATGACTCAGCACAAGTCCCTTTATATATTAAAAAATTAAATGCGCAACTTCTAAGGTTACAGTGAATATACGTAAATATATAAAAAAGGTTGCATCCGCGCAAGAAACGGATAGCGAATGGGGGCGCAATTGGGCTACACTGAAAGCGTTGAGAGATAACAGGTTGTTATGATGACATCACCCGCCCAACACAATGAAACACAAACGCTAATCACCCGCGCTTGCGCTTATTTACGCGACAATCTAGCACAAGCGCCCACGCTAGAAGATTTGAGCGCACATCTTCACATCAGCCCATATCATCTACAGAGAACATTCAAACGGGTTATGGGGGTTTCGCCACGGCAATATGTCGAGGCCTTACGCTTAGAGGCACTGAAAGCGCGTTTGCGGGCGGG
>DAOTWU010000091.1:0-1875 GCA_034435735.1 Anaerolineae bacterium
GAGAAAAAAATGGGCTTGAAGGGTTCGCCCACCCAGATGATTACATTTGAGAATGTACGTGTGCCGCTGGATAGCGTTCTCGGCGAAGAAGGGAATGGCTTTTACCAGACTATGCAAACGCTCGATAGTGGGCGTATCGGCATTGGTGCGCTTAGCGTTGGATTAGCCCAAATTGCATTTGAGCACATGGTGCGTTATGCTCAAGAGCGCTATGCGTTTGGTGAGCCAATCGCCAATAAACAAGCGATTCAATGGATGATAGCCGATGCGGCTGTAGAAATTGAAGCGGCACGCACGCTCGTTTATAAAGCGGCGTGGCTAAAAGACCGCGGCGAGGATTATACGAAGATTGCTGCGATTGCCAAACTCAAAGCTAGCGAAGTGGCGGAAAAAGTATGCCATGATGCGATTCAAATTCACGGGAGTTACGGCTATAGCCGCGAATATCCAGTAGAGCGGATTTACCGTGACCAGCGCTTAATGACAATCGGGGAAGGCACTAGTGAAGTGCAACGCATGGTCATCGCCCGCCGCGTTTTGAAGGAATTCGCGCTGTAGTTTGATAATGTCAATAAACATCTGTATGCTGCTAGCCCCGCCCTATTTATGCGGGGCTTTCTTTATACAAAAAGCGCCTGCTATATAAACAGGCGCAAGGAGTTTTATACTTCGTTGAGAATGGTGAACACCATCGGACGGCGCTTAGTCTCGTTATAGAGCAAGCGACTGATGTTCTCTTCCAGCTTTTCGCGACGGCGGCCATTTTGTGAGGCCAGCGATTGTAATGTGCTGGTTGTGACGTTGCGTATCTGCTCAATCAGAGCATCGGCATCGCGCAGGTAGATGAAGCCACGCGAGATAATTTGCGGTTCGCCCAGCAATTTGCCAGTACGACGGTCTACCATCGCAGAAACTACGATGAAGCCATCACGGGCGAGAATTTCGCGGTCTCTAATCACTGCGCGCCCAATATCACCAACACCGCTACCATCGACAAACACATAGCCACCAGGAACACGCTCACCTAAACGAACGCCATAGTTATCAACCTCTAGCACCATGCCATTTTCTATGACAAAGACGTTTTTCTCAGGAATGCCTGTTTCAATGGCAAGTTGGGCATGTGCACGCAAGAGGCGTAGTTCGCCATGTACAGGCACAAAGTAACGCGGCTGCACCAGATTAATCATCAAGCGCATCTCTTCACGGCGGGCGTGACCAGAAACATGCACGGACTCAATCGGGTCATAAATGACCTCTGCCCCGCGCTGGAACAGCTTATTGATGGTGCGATAGACCATCTCTTCATTGCCAGGGATAGGATGCGATGAAAGAACTATCGTATCACCAGGTTCAACATCTAACTGGCGATGACGCCCTTGTGATAGCCTCCCTAATACTGCAGCGGGTTCGCCCTGTGAACCTGTCACCATGATGACAACTTTATGAGCAGGCAACTTTTTAGCATCACTGAGGTCAATCAAGATATTTTCATCAATATCGAGAATCCCCAGTTCACGCGCCATTTTCACATTTTCGCGCATACTATAGCCAGCAATGGCGAGTTTGCGCTGGTAGCGTTTGGCGACATGTGCCACTTGCTGCACGCGAGAAATGAGCGAGGCGAAAGTAGCCACCATAATGCGACCTTTCGCCTTACGGAAAACGCGATCAAACGCCTCTTCCACAACAGATTCTGATAGCGTCCAACCCGCTTTATCCGCATTGGTACTATCTGCCAGAAGCAACTTCACGCCACGACGGGCAAAACTCGCCAGTGTCGCATAATCGGGCTTCCGCCCATCTACTGGCGTATTGTCAAATTTGTAATCGCCTGTATGGACAATGAGGCCATGCGGAGTATTGATACCAAAG
>DAOTWU010000092.1:0-3937 GCA_034435735.1 Anaerolineae bacterium
GTTGGGCGTACAATTCTAGGCATTTTCTATTTCACTATTTTGATGCCATTTGGACTAGCATCTAGTTTATTAAGCGATCCTCTACGCAAAAAATCGCCAAAAGCAGAATGGTTGGAGCGCCCTCCCGTCCCTAACGATTTAGAGTCTGCCAGAGAGCAAGGTTAAGGTATGACATATATTCTCGGTATATCATGTTTCTATCACGACGCAGCTGCCGCATTGCTACACGATGGGGAATTGGTTGCGGCAGCGATGGAAGAGCGTTTTTCGCGCAAGAAACATGACAATGATTTCCCGTTACAAGCTATTGGCTTTTGCTTACGGCAAGCAGGCATCACCGCACAAGATGTTGACTATGTCGTATTCTATGAAAAGCCACTAGAAAAATTTGAACGCATTCTGCTCACCACACTCAACACATTTCCCCGTTCATTAGATGTGTGGACAGAAGGGATGCTCAATTGGCTCAAGCAAAAGTTGTGGATAAAGAGCATTATTCAAACTCGCTTGAGCATACCCAGCCAGAAAATTCTATTCTGCGACCATCACATGAGCCACGCGGCTAGCGCATTTTTCGCTAGCCCATTCCGTGAAGCTGCTGTGCTCACTGTCGATGGCGTGGGAGAATGGACAACAACGACATTAGGGCGAGCAAGCAGCTATTGGGAAGGTGAAGAAGGCGAAAATCGCATTGACCTCACCCACGAGCAACGATTCCCCCACTCACTCGGTTTGCTCTATTCGGCATTTACAGCGTGGTTGGGCTTTCGGGTGAATAATGGCGAATATAAAGTTATGGGCATGGCGCCCTATGGCGAGCCAAGATATGTAGACCGCATTAAAAAAGTTATTCACCTGAATCCAGCTGATGGCAGCTTTGCCCTGAATATGGATTACTTCAGCTTCCATCACAGCACAGAGCACAGTTACAATCAGCGATTTATCGATTTATTCGGGCCACCACGCAACCCTAACGCAGAATTCTTCACGATGAATACGAACCCAGAACGGGCTGCCGAGCGTGAAGCCATGGAGCGCAACCAATACTACGCCGATATTGCGGCAAGTATCCAGTATGTGACAGAAGAAGCGCTGCTGGCCATTGTGCGACATTTGCATGAAGAAACTGGCTTAAAGCATCTGGTGATGGCGGGTGGTGTTGCGCTCAACACCAAGGCTAACTATCGCTTGCTCAATGAAACAGGGTTTGAAGAAATTTATATCCAACCAGCGGCGGGCGATGACGGTGGCGCATTAGGTGCGGCATTATGGGCATGGCACATGGTGTTAGGCAAGCCGCGCAAATGGATTATGCCACATGCATATTGGGGGGCAGAATACACTTCTGACCAAATTCGACGTTTTCTGGATAATCTCGGCGTGAAATACGAAGATTATACCGAGCGTGACGATGAAATGCTGGACGTACTGGCGGAAGAAATGACCAAACGCAATGTCATTGGCTTCTTTCAAGGACGCTTTGAATGGGGGCCGCGAGCATTAGGCAATCGTAGTATTCTGGCTGACCCACGCAGCGCCGAAATGAAAGAGGTTGTGAATACAAAAATCAAATTCCGCGAGCCATTCCGCCCCTTTGCACCAGTTGTGTTAAGAGATAGAGCCGCAGAATACTTTGACTATCCGGATGTAGAGAAACACGAAGCGCCCCGTTATATGCTCATGGTTGCGCCGATTAAAGAGGACAAACAAGACAAAATCGCGGCTGTTTGCCATGAGGGTACTGGTCGTTTGCAATCTATTGACCGCGAAACCAACCCGCGATACTATGGCATTGTAGAGCGTTTTGGTCAATTAACGGGCGTACCTATTGTATTGAACACATCCTTTAACTTGCGTGGTGAGCCAATCGTAAACACCCCACGCGATGCGTTCAATACGTTTAAGAACAGTGACATTGACTTGCTGGTACTGGGGTCATTCCTTGTGCGTAAGCCACTATAGAGTGCTAGCAAGATGAGTTTTGAAAAGAGGATGCAATATGGTCGATGAATTCCAACAAGTTGGAGACCCTATCCCCAAGCAAGCTGGGGCTGCACAGGATATTAGCGCGCGTATGGGAATTGTAGGTGAGCTTTTCAGCTTTTTATGGAAGCGTAAACTCTACTGGCTAATTCCGATGATTATTGTGTTGGTGGTGTTGATTGCGCTTATCATCATTGCAGGTACTGGCCCAGGCGGTATCTTCATCTACTCGCTAATTTAAGGGCAGCAATACTATGAATAACGAGCTACTCACGTTAGTCATTGGCTTGGCACTGGCTGCTGTACTAGGTTTTTTCACCGCCCGTAGTTCGCAGCGAAGAGAACCCATCTATGGGGGAATACTGGCCAAGGCCTTTCACTACATCGGTGCTGGGTTATTTGTTGCTATCGCACCAACAGTGCTCATCAGTGCGCTAGTTTTGAAAACAGGTCACATGATTATCCCGTTAATACTGGGATTTGCAGCAAGCAGTTATGTGGCGCTCTTCATACATGCAATCTTTGAACGGCCAGCTTATGAAGAAGCACTTCGCAGACGGGAAGAGCGTGGCTGGACAGCAGAAGACGCGCAAACATCTGGCTTGTAAAACCAATCAATCCAACAATCACTCGCCCACCATTTGGTGGGCTTTTTCGTTATTGACCGTCTTCTTGCTCTTCAGTGCGTGAGGGCTGCATATCAAGAATGATGCGCACAGAACGGTCATAGGTCAGATAGTTCCAGACCCAACTGAGCAAGACCATTAACCGATTGCGGAAACCAATAAGCACTATCAGATGAAACCAAAGCCAGGCTTGCCATGCCAACCAGCCGCTTAATTGAACACGGTAATAAACCCAAGCTACGGCACGGCTACGACCAATGGTGGCCATAATTCCGCGGTCTTTGTAGCGGAAAGCATTTTGAGCATGGCCTCGCAACCGCTGCAATATGTTTTTTGCAGCTAACGCGCCTTGCTGATTGGCAACAGGGATGAGTTGTGGGTACGGTTGGTTATTTTCATCTAGAAGATAGGCAATATCCCCTACCGCATAAATATCGGGGTATTCAGGTACTTGCAAATACTCATTAACCGGAATCCGCCCGCCAGCAGCCAGCACAACATTGATTGTTTCAATGAGCGGTGTTGTGCGTACACCAGCAGCCCAAACCAGTGTATAGGACTGTATAACACGGCCATCAGCTAATGTCACCTGATTGTGTGAGGCATCCGCAACACGGGCATTTAACCAAACCTCTACCCCAAGGCTCTGGAGCTGCGCTAAAGCAGATTGACGTAGGCGATCGGGATATGGGGCGAGCAGTGTATTTGTCGCTTCTAAAAGAATGACGCGGGCTTTCATGTGAGGATGGGCGCTATACTCTTTTCGTAGCACATGGTTGTATAACTCAAAGAGAGCGCCTGCGGTTTCAATACCAGTTGGCCCACCGCCAACAACCACAAAAGTAGTCCGCGCTTCTCGCTCTGTGGGGGATTGTGTCCATGCTGCTTTTTCGAATTGGCGCAAAATATGGTTGCGCAAACGCACTGCATCGCGCAAATCTTTTAAGCCAAATGCATGCTTTCTTAAGGCTTGTATGTTGAAGTAGTTTGTGATTGTACCAACAGCTACAATGAGAAAATCATAAACTTCTATACGCTGTTGGCCATTCACTTTAATCAGCACAGTTTTCTGGCTGGGATTAATGGCTTGCACCTCTCCCATCAGAAAGTGAATATTGGTGGCGCGGCGAAAAATTGTCCTTATGGGATAGGCAATATCGCCGGGGTCTAAAGCGCAAGTAGCCACTTGGTAAAGTAGGGGTGTAAAAGTGTGGAAATTGTTGCGGTCTACAAGCAACACATCCACTGATTGCCCCGCAAACTGTTGAGCGGCCTGTAAACCGCCAAATCCTGCCCCTAAAATGATGATGCGCGGTCTGGCTGACATT
>DAOTWU010000093.1:0-4155 GCA_034435735.1 Anaerolineae bacterium
AGGTCGATGTCAAAATCCCATGTCATGAGTGCGATAGCCATGATAGCTCCTGATGAGATTAATAAGTAGGAGTATTATATAGCTATAATAATAATCCTTTGTCTAGAAAAATGCAAAACGGGCGGCATATTATCGCCGCCCGCTGTAAAAAGCCGTGTTGTATAGGCTTACTGTTGAGGCTGTCTTAATGCCCCAATGGTCTGGCAAGCTGGGCAAGTGCCGTCTGGGCGGATGATAGCATAGCCAGCCATCGGGTCTTGCTCGAAGTTATCGAAGTCCACATTCCAGATGATAATTAGGTTGATGGGGCGGCTATAGGTGCTGGCGATTTGAATCGCTTCAGCTAGCCATTGCGCTTGCTCCGCCACGCTGACGCCGCTCGCCCAATTGAAACCATCGGGCAGTGGCGGGTAGCCCTCGCCAGAGAGGTAGCCCATCTCGGTCAAGCAAAGCGGGATGTCGCTATTGCGGAACGGTAGGGAGACGCGGTCTAGCATAGACTGGAAGTAGCGGGTTGGATAATCTGGCTGGCGCGGGTCACCACCAAGCTGGCGCGGGGAGAGGATGCCCTCGTTATAGTGCAGGCCGATGCAGTCGGCATATTGGTCTGCGCCTGCTGCGGCCATGCCTGCATAGTAGCGGTCATCGTTCCAAACAGCTGCCAGGCCGAAAGCACCTTCTGCACCTGTGGGGGCGAGCGCACCAGTAATCACCATGACCTCTGGATTTTCTGCTTTCACCGCTTCATAGACCTGCCGCAGCATTTCGGTATAGGCGGCGGGGTCAATTTGGCCGTGCGGCCATTCGCGGTCGAGGTTCATCTCGTTCCAAACTTCTAGCGCATCTGGCCCTAATTTCGCCAGACGCCCCATGAAACTGGCGTAATGCGGGTAATACTCCGCGCCCATTTCGCCCAATTCTTCTTTGCTGCCGGTGACGCTAATCAACACTTTGAAGCCAGCTTCGTGGCTGCGGTTGATGCGGTCAAGTGCGACGGTGAACAAGCTATCGTCGCCAATGGTGAAGGGCAGTTGCCATTTCACCCAAGTCATACCCGCTTGGCGCATGAATTCTTGTGCGGTCTCGTCGAAGTGCAGCACATGGCCGCCGACGGGTACAGGTAGCTCATTGACAACATTTGGGCTGGGGACGACAACAGGGCCTGCTTGGGTGGGTTCGGCAGCGGGGCCGCTGGTGGTTGCGCCATCTGGCAGGGGCGGCAAGGTGGGCAGCACGCCGGGTTGGGCGGGTTGCGCTTCACCACCACCCGTTGAAACGCCTTCCGGCGCTTGTAACACGCGCACCGGCTCTGTACCAGCTGTTTGCCCTAAGTTGTTGACGGCGATGGGGCCAAGTGTATAGTAGGTGTTTGTACCATCTTGCAGCACAATGTGCAGGCGCAATTGGTAGAAGCCATCGCTGACCAGCGTCGTTGGCCATTGGCCAAGCGAGGCGTTGTTGACTGGCGCGCGTTGTGGCAGGCTAATCGGTATCCACAGCGCGGGGTCGCTGCCATCGGCGGTATATTCACCCACTTCGAGGAAGAAGCTATCGAGATTGGGTAAGTTCACCGTGCCGACAACATCAACCGCGCCGCTGACTGTATTTTGCTCTGGTGGCCAGTTGATTGTCACCGTGCCACTATCTTGCGCGACAACGCTAAGCGCAACAGTGGCGATGAACAGACTAACCAGCGTCAAGAATAGTTTTCGCATGGGGGTATTTTCTCCATCATACTACATATTGTTCATTAATAAGTCTAACTGTTCTCTGTAGAGAATCAATGCTGAGACGCAGGGCGTCAGGATAGCGCCCGCTAAAAGTAGTCTTGCATCAGGCGGAAGAACCAGATGGGGACTTCTGGATCTTGTGCGCCATCATAAACAGGCGCATAAGGTTTAATATCTAGCACCGGCGTGCCGTCGATGGCGTCCAGCCCTTTGACCTTGAGCACGTTGCCCTCTACGCCGGTCACGCGCACGGCTGTAATGCCGATGCGATTGGGACGAGAGCGCGAACGCTGGGCAAAAACGCCTACCTCTGGCATATCCTCACGCCCGGCGGGGCGATGGACGAGATGCTGCTCTGGGTTGAAATCCACTTCATGCATCACAAAAATCACGATGACGTGTGACCAGTCTTCAATGCCTTTTAGGCCATCAGCAAGTTCAGGGTTGATGACAATCTCGGCGGTGACCTGCCCCCAGCCGCTGGCGGTGCTGGCATCTTTGACGGGCGATTTCACGGTGCCAATGGGTTCTAGTTGCATGGCGACTCCTTCATGCGCATCTAAGGCGCGTTGGTGTAATTTGCTGGGGATTATACCATGCTGCGACGATGGTGGGGAAATTGGGTTGTATCGAGTGCCAATTTGCAAGTTTATGTTTTATGTGTATGATAGAATAAATGTTCAAGCAGGGTGCAAAATTGTGTTATGGTAGCTCATACGAATATGCTCTTTCTCATTGGTAATCACCCCCACCAATTGGTTGGCGAAAAATCAGCTATCTTATTGGCTGATTGCTTTGCATGGTTGCAGGATTTGCCATCGGATAGTCTTCATGCCATTGTGACCGACCCACCTTATGGGATAAAGGAATATGATGAAGAACAATTGGAAAAACGGCGCAATGGTAAAGGTGGTGTATGGCGCATCCCCCCCTCTTTTGATGGACACAAACGTGCCCCATTACCTCGCTTTACTGCCCTGACAACTAAAGATAGAAATCGTCTAGAGGGTTATTTTACGGAGTGGGCACAGCTAGTGTTACGTGTATTAAGGCCAGGTGGGCATGTATTCATTGCAACTAATGCCTTTATTGCTCCGCTTTTATATCAATCGTTATCAGCGGGAGGGCTAGAGTTTCGTGGTCAGATTATTCGCGTTGTGCGTACTTTGCGCGGTGGCGATCGTCCTAAAAATGCGGAGCAACTATATCCAGAAGTATCTTCATTGCCGCGAGGATGTTATGAGCCATGGGGTATGTTTCGTAAGCCTTTACCGCCTAAAATGACTGTGAGTGATTGCCTAAAAACGTTTCAAACAGGTGGTTTACGGCGCTATCGCAATGGAAAACCTTTTGAAGACCTTATTCCTAGTGAGCGTACCCCTAAAAAAGAAAGAAGTATCGCCAATCACCCTAGTTTGAAGCCCCAATCCTTTTTGCGCCGCTTAGTTTATACGGCTTTACCTTTAGGGGAAGGAATAATCGCCGATCCATTTATGGGGGCGGGTTCAACAGTGGCTGCTGGTGAGGCAGTGGGGGTGAGTGTAATAGGTATTGAACGCCTCAATAATTACTACACAATGGCGGCTTCTGCTATTCCACAGTTGCGAGCTATAGAAACAGATATTGATGATTTAGTTGGTATTGTTCCATCGCAACAGGCAATGTTCCCTTTACTATAGCACTCTAGACTGGTGTAACCCGATATATCCAGTTTGACTCCATCTTTTCATAGCCTGTTTTAGTGACACTAGCGGTTATGGTTCTGCGGCTACCTGATGCGCGGCCAGAAAAGCGCCAGTCATCTTTTTCTAATTGTGCGCCGATGACCTTGATAAAGCGAAAAGGCTTTGGCGGTATCTCTTTGACTTTGTCCCGTGCACTATTGGCTTCGAAGACAAATACCATTAGCCATGTTTCTTCAGGATTATGCCCTTGCCATCCCCTTTGATAGCGAGATGCTTTTATTTCAATACCTTGTTCTGCATGAAGCGCAGCATTATCAGGGTACATGCCCGTGGGGAGTAAATCGGGATGGCCATTATGATAATTATTTTTAACGAGGTGTGGGCAATATTTAGGTAGGGAAGTAGTCATAAATTCACCAACGATGCTACTGAAATTTGCAGGCATCAAGAAACTTTCTAAGCGGGGCATTTGGCGTGTGTATAGTTGGGTGTTGATGAAGCTCAAGAAGTCTATAAAGTCATTCATTGCCTGCTGGATGTGGTCAGTTGTGAGACCATAGGGAATTTGAGCTTGGGGATTAAACCCATTTGGATTAATAGGTATTGCTTTGCATGCTGTTTTTTCTAAATCGTTCATAGGTTATATTATACCCAAAAGGGCGGCCTCGCGATGAGACCGCCCCGTTCAGGGAGTGCTATGTCGGTCAGAAAGTTTACATCATGCCGCCCATATCGGGACC
>DAOTWU010000094.1:0-13551 GCA_034435735.1 Anaerolineae bacterium
CACCGGCAGCCATTTATGAACTTTCCACCACTTATTGATACGGAAGCCTATTAGAAAAACGACAAAATCGCCTTCAATGCGGGCGGTCACCCGCTTATCGATAATTTTCGCCACAAAGTTTTGCCTCTCTACACTTGCAAATGGTCTGTTCCCTTGTGTTCAGTTGTTATACGCAGAAAGGCGGGGCGGCGTTGCACGGCATCCCCTAAAACCATCAACCAAACATTAAGCCAAGGCTAAGATTTGTTGACAAATTGCACAATTGTTTTGCGTCTGTCGGTGAATGTTGTAGAATAGCTTTCCCGTAGGAAGTTACGACCTGCGGCTATTGGTTGAGTAAATCATAAACGACATAATCATGACTACATCCTCATCAACAGGCCTCTTTAATAGCCGCCGCGGACGCATCATCTTAGAAAATCTCACGGCGTATGCGTTTCTCTTGCCGGCTGGACTGGTGATTTTCGTCTTTCACCTATTTCCGGTCGTCTTCGCCTTCTTCGTGAGCTTGCACCGCTGGCGGCGTTTTCCCGATGAATATCAAGGGTTGGATAATTACGCCAAAGCGCTGGGTGATTTTGCCTATGTCGCCTTCACCTGGCTCTCCATCGCTGCCGTTGTTTACGCGCTATTATTGCTCTATCGCCTGTGGAAAAGCAGCCGCCAACAAGGTGAACCCAAAGCACGCTGGTATCTATTGCCGGGGGCGCTGGCGGCCTTTGCCGTATTCATGTTCACGCGCTACTTTTTCCTGTTATTGCCGGTGGTGCTGGATGTTCCGCGCCGCTTACGCGGGTTAGAAGTGACGCGCGAACTCTTCATTGGCGAATTTTTCAAGAGCTTCAACCATCCAGATTTCCCGCTTGTGCCCCAAGCCGGTAACGAGATGCTACTGACAGTCATCCTTGCGCTGGTTGTCGGGCTATTGTTCTGGCGTTTTGTGCGGGTGAAGCGGCTGGGCTATTATTGGGCGCGCAGCACGATGGTTTTCCTGCTGGTGGGCGGGGCGTTTTTGCTCCTCCAACTCACCATCGACGAGATGCGCATTGCCGTAGAAGAACGCCAAATAGAAATAGCCGAAGATTTAGAGAAGGCGCGCGAAGATTTAACCGAAGCTGAAGCCGCCCTGCAAGCCGCAGAAACCGCGCTGGCAGATGTGCCTGCGGATGAGCTAACGGCGCTAGTCGCGCAAGTGCGCGCGGGTGATGAATCCGTTGAGGAATTGGAGATTTACCCGCTGCTGGATGACCTAGTTGACGCGCAGGACGATTTAGCCGACGCACAAGATGACCTCGCCGAAGCCGAACGGTTGGAAGCGCAGCCGCCCATCTGGGCGCTGGTGGTACTCATCAGTTTGGGCGCGTTTCTGGTTATTGCGGCCTACGTCGTTTGGCGTTGGGCGCCACGTGGCGGCGATTTGCGGCTGGTCATTATGGGCATTACCGCACTGCTCTTATTGACAGGCGGCTATATCCTCGTGGCAGAACTGCCGCTGGTGATAGGCAACGCCGACGATGACCTATGGCAGGGCTTCCGCAATACGGTGTTCTTCGCCTTCAGCACCGTGCCCATTCAGCTATCCGTCGGCATGGTCTTGGCCTATATGCTGTTCCAGAACATCAAGGGGCGTGCGCTGTTCCGCCTCATCTACTTCATGCCCTATGTCATGCCCTTCGTGGCCACTTCCGCTGTATTCCGCTTGCTCTTCTCCCACCGCCCCGAATCGCCCGTCAATCAGGTGATTGCTATCTTCGGCATTGAGCCACAACGCTGGTTATTAGAGCCAGCGGGCGTGACACAGCTCTTATTTGGGCCAGGTGTGATTGAAGCTATACGCCAATCTAGCCCCGTGCTGGCCGATTGGGTAGCAGGGCCAAGCTTGGCGCTGATGTCGATTGTCTTCTATTCAGCATGGACTTATATTGGCTATTCTGCCGTGATTTTCCTCGCCGGCTTGGGCAATATCCCCGGCGAACTATATGAAGCCGCCCGCATTGATGGCGCGTCGCGCTGGGCAGAGTTCCGTCATATTACCTTCCCGCTGCTCTCGCCGACGACCTTCTTCCTTTCCATGATTGCCATCATCGGCACATTCAAGGCATTCGTCCAAATCTTCATCATGCGCTCGCCCGCGGCTTCTAGCGCGGTAGATACGGCCAGTATCTACATTTTCGAAATGCTACGAACGCAGACGCGCTATGGCTACGGCTCGGCAATGGCCTTTGTGCTCTTCGCGGTCATTCTCACATTGACCATCATCCAGAACCGCTATATGGGACGTAAGGTGTTCTATGGCTGATATTGCAGTGAAAGCAAGCGGGCAACCCGTTAAGGAAACACAGGCAGTTGCAAAGCCCCGCAAGCCTTTTCCATGGGGCAAATTTCTGGTGTATTTCATCTTGCTGGTTGGGGCGGCCTTCGCGCTCATCCCGTTTTTGTGGATGCTCAGCACCAGTGTCATGACGTTGGGCGACATCGCTGTCGGGCGTATCATACCCTCTGGATTGGCACGAGGAGACTTGACTTCTGTCGTCCAACAGGGCATTCAAAACTATACCGACGCCTGGACACGCGCCAACTTCGCCCAGTACATGTGGAACAGCGTGCGCATCACCAGCCTCAGCATCACTGGCACGCTGGCATTCTGCATTCCGGCGGCCTATGCCTTCGCACGGATGAACTTCTTCGGCAAGAATTTCTTGTTCGGGTTGCTGCTCTCCACGATGATGATTCCCGAAATTGTCAATCTTGCGCCCAATATCTTGACCGTTGTCTGGTTAGGGCGGCTAGGGGAGAGCGTTTGTGGCCCGGCCTGCTCTTGGATGGATAACTGGCCATCACTGACTGTGCCATTTTGGGCATCGGCCTTCACGATTTTCTTGCTGCGCCAGTTCTTCGCCCAAATACCAGAAGACCTGTGGGACGCCGCCCGCATTGATGGCGCTGGTCATCTGCGCTTTTTGCTCAGCGTGGTGATGCCGCTCTCCAAAGCGCCGATTACGACAGTTGTCGTGTTCTCATTCATCGGCTCATGGAACGCGCTCATCTGGCCGCTGATTGTGGTACAAACTGATGCCTGGCGTCCGGTGGCGGTTGGTTTGACCAAATTCATCACACAGGATGAGCCGGGGCAGTTCCATTTGCAGATGGCGGCATCCGTGATGATGACCATCCCGATTTTGATTATGTACCTGGTTGCCCAACGGCAATTTACTGAAGGTTTTACCTTCTCTGGTTCAAAAGGTTAATTTGACCCTTCCACCGCCCCTATTTGTGTGCGGTGTTTTTTTGCTGGCTGATGAAGGGGTAAGCCAGCTGAAAGAAGTAACCAACAAGGAGTGAGTTTACAATGAAACGTTTGCTTTTTGTGTTATTAATTGCGCTGCTGGCGCTGGGCGCGGGCGCGACCCTCGCGCAAGAAGATGTTGACCCCAGCGGCCAGACTATTGTTTACTGGCATCAGTATAGCGAGGGTAGCTCTCAAGGCGATACCATCGCGCAACTGGTGGAAGAATTCAACAGCACCAACGAATGGGGCATCACCGTTGAGGCGCTATTCCAAGGGAGCTATAACGAGCTGCGCGACCTGATGAACGCCGCCATCATCAGCGGTGAACTGCCCAATCTCGTCGCCGGCTTCAACAATGACGCAGCCAGCTATGCCCGTGATGGCGTCGTCGTCGACCTGAATCAATTCTTCGAAGACCCAACATGGGGCTTCAGCGAAGAAGAACGCACCGCCTTCCGCCAAGAAGTGCTGGATGCGAACGTGGTTGATGGCTTCTTCCTGGCTTGGCCAAACCAAATTTCGGCCAACATGCTCTCTGTCAACCTCACGATGATTGAGACCCTCAACGAAATGGGGCTGATTGACTTCACCGGCGCACCAGAGACCTTCGAACAGTTCAAAGCGCTGGCCTGCGCTGCCGCTAACAGCGGCCTGACTGGTGCAGAAGGCGCTGCGGTACAAGGTTACCCGATTAAGGCAGATGCCTCCAATCTGGAATCCTACATCGCCAGCTTCGGCGGTACAATCTTCGACTTCGAAGAAGGCCGTTACGACTTCACCACTGACGCCGCCATCAGCGCGCTGCAATTCTATGCCGACCTCTACAGCGAGGGCTGCGCCTACATTCCTGATAGCCGCTTCGGCAATACCGATGACTTCGCGCTTGGCCTGAACCCGATGGCGCTCGGTAGCTCCGCTGGTCTGCCCTTCATTCAACGCGGGTTTGAAAACAGCGGTGTGGAAGCCGAATGGATTATGACCACCACCCCATGGACAGACGGCAACCGCTCGTTGAACGTGTTCTTCCCCAGCATCATCATGATTGAAGGCACACCAGAACAAAATCTGGCCTCATGGCTGTTCCTGAAATTCCTGGCCGAACGTGACGCACAGGAACTTTGGAGCCGCAACACGGGCTACTTCGCCGTTAATCTGGATGCGATGGCCGCCATCTCTGCGGATGAGAGCGTTGACCCGCTGCTGGCGAACAACATCGCCACCTTCAGCAATCCTGAAATCAATATCTACGTCTCGCCCGCGGTGGAAAGCTACGGCGCAATTCGCGGTTTGCTCTCGCAAGCTGTTGCCGATGTCACCAGCAATGGCATGGACGTGGAAGAAGTGGCCGAACGCCTGACCGAAGAGGCGAACGAAGTCCATCAAGACCTCGTCGGCGATTAATGCGCATCGACTAAACACCTATGAGGCTTCCTTATTTATAAGGAGGCCTCTTTGCTTTTAGGGCATTGGTACGGGCGAGTTCGCCATTTTTCGGTACAATTAGCGCCATTGGTTGACGTGAAAAGGGGCTATTTGATGAAGCTATTATCATTTTTGCATGAGCGCCGTCGCCGTATTGGCGTCGTGGAAGGGGATGTTATTCACGTTGTTTCGTGGACGGGCGATATGCTCGACCTCATCCGCCGCGGGCTAACGCCAACGATTGGGGCAGAACGTCTGTCATTCGACGAGATTGAATTTGAGCCGCCGCTTCGCCCGCCGAAAATTCTAGCCATTGGCAAAAATTACGCCGAACACGCCCAGGAGATGAAAAGCGAAGCGCCAGAAAAGCCGCTCATCTTCGCCAAAATGCCCACCGCACTATTGCCACATGGCGGCACAATTACCTGGCGACAATCCATCGCCCAACAAGTGGATTGGGAAGGCGAACTGGCTGTAGTTATTGGCAAACGGGCACGAGAGGTCAACGAAGCCGACGCGCTGAACTATGTCTATGGCTATACCATCGCCAACGACATCACCGCGCGCGATATTCAAGCCAGCGAAAGCCAGTGGATACGCGCCAAAGGGCTAGACACCTTCGCCCCAATGGGGCCTTACCTCATCACCAGCGACGAAATCCCCAACCCCAATGACCTCTCTATCACAACAGAGGTCAATGGCGAGGTCATGCAAGATGGGCACACAAGCAATATGATTCACAGCGTGCCTGCGCTCATTGCCTATCTATCGCAATCATTTACATTGGAGCCGGGAGATGTGATTTTAACAGGCACGCCTGCTGGTGTGGGCAAGGGCAAAAACCCGCCGCGCTTTTTGCAGGATGGCGATGAAGTGCGCGTCACCATCCCGCAAATTGGCACGCTCAGCAATACCTGCCGTATGTTAGATTAGTACGTTTCCCAAACTTCTTCACCGTTCAGGATGCGTCGTAGCTGGCGCGGGAAGCGCGAACGGCTGATAGGCTTACCGATGAAACCATTGAACCCCGCTTCTTTACATTTCGGGATTTCGGTATCAGCATCCTGAGCGGTGACAGCAATCACCAGCGCATCCTTAAGCTTTTCATCGGCACGTATCTTCTTGAGGATTTCATAGCCCGTTGTCTTCGGCAGGTTAATATCCAAAAAGAAGATATTGGGCAGCGGTTTCATGGCGTGCGCCATTTCAATCACGCCTTCGCCAGTGGTGTTGATAAAAGCTTTGATGCCCAATAAGCGCATCATCACGCCAATGATGGCCATACCACCGGCATCATCTTCAACCACCATGGCACTCAAATTGGCAAACTCACTCGTCCTTGATGACAGCATTGGCATTTACCCCTGTGGTATCCCTTCCGTACGCAACTATCTTTATTCACTCTGTGTTGGTGTTTTACTGCTGGCATTAGAGCCGTTAGACTCTTGCGATTCGGCAGCACTATCGACCGAAAGCGCCTGCATAATCACCGTATCGGGCTTCTTCAAGCGCGTTTCGGTATCTTCTTGCTTCGCCTCTGACTGCTTCAGCGGTAGTGTAAAGGAGAAAGTGCTCCCTTCGCCTAATTTTGTGGTCACGGTCATCTGGCCGCCGTGCTGTTCAACCAAGTGCTTGGAGATAGGCAAGCCAAGCCCCGTACCTTCAATCCCCAGCTCTTTGGCGCGGCTGGTACGCTCAAACGCCTCAAACAGGGCATCCATTTCATCATCGGGGATGCCTATGCCCGTATCCGTCACCGAGAAGCGAATGAACTCATCTTCTATTTCTACGGTGAGCGTCACCGAGCCTTCCTGTGTGAATTTAATCGCGTTACTCACCAAATTGTTCAAGACCTGGCGAATACGGCGCGCGTCCATCGGCACTTGTGGCAACGTCTCAGGAATTTTCGCCTGTAGCGCCACCTTTTGGCTCTTATCCTGGTCTTTCTCCAACATCATCACGCCTGCTTCAAGCACATCGGTGATGATAGGGGCAAGGTCATTTTCTTGAATGAAGAGCGACATCTCGCCCGCTTCAATTTTACTCACATCGAGCAAATCGTTAATCAGGTATAGCAGGTGTTCCGCGCTGCGGATGGTCTGGTCTAACCGTGATATTTGCTCTGGTGTCACATCGCCAAACGCCCCGATGCGCATGAAGTCCATATTGTTGATGATGAGGTTAAGCGGCGTGCGCAACTCGTGGGTGACGCTGGCGAGGAAGCGCGTCTTCACCATATTAGCGCGCTCTGCCTCTTGCACAGCGGCATTCAACTGCACAAATAGCTGGGCGTTCCGCACACTTGGCGACACCATATTGGCGAACAGCGTCATTTTACGCTCATCTTCATCGCTGAACTCTGGGCTATCCGCTGGACGCCCGACCACCGCCGCACCAATCGGACGCCCGCCAAACATCAGCGGCACGCACATCGCGCGGGAAACTTCGCCGCTTGTACCACGGTCTAAGTTCACCCGTTGCGGCCAGTTGGTATAATCTGCCAACCGCATCGGCAAACCAGACTGCGTCACACGCCCGACCATACCTTCGTTCGTTTTCACGGTGATATTGCTCGCGGCTTGTTCGACGGCGGTGCTGGCCACCAATTGCAAGCGCTCGCCATCACTGCTCAACAACCACACACTACAATATGAAGCGCTGAGCAGGGTTAACATGCGGTTCACAAAAGCATCGAGAATCGGCTGCAAACGCTGCTCGTTCACCACCGAAAGCGATTCATCATATACCGCCCGCAATTCCGAAGCGGCGGCTTGCGCCTGTTTACGGGCTTCATCTAGCTCTTTAGTGCGCTCATCAACGCGCTGCTCTAGCGTGCGCCCCCAACGGCTCAGCTCATCATAAGACGCGGCGAGGTTGCGCTTCATATCGTCCAGCGCAATCGCCATCCGCCCGATTTCGTCGGTGCGCTCTTTATGCGTAATTTGGTAACGCATGTCACCAGAGCCGATTTCCTGCGCCGCAATCGAAAGGTCACCTAATGGGGCAGCCACCATACGGTCAACAAAATTGTTCACAATCCAAATCAGGACAGCGATACTGAATATCGAGATAAACGCAATACGCAAAATCGTATCGCCAGCCACATTAGGCAACGCATCCTCGGGGAAGACCGTCAGCAAGTTCCAGCCCGTTTCGCCCAATTCGTGATGCACCAACAACATCAGCGCGCCCGTCTCTGGGTCACTAACACCTGCTAGAAGAGGGGTATCATTGCTGCTTGGCGCTTTCGCAATTAAGGTTGAAAGCGCATCAGAAGGCGTCGCCTGTATCGTAGAGGTTGATGTATCGCCAACCTCATGCGAAAGGTCATAGGCAGCGACAATGTGCTCATCATCTTGATAGAGCACGCTATAACCCTCACCATATTCCAGCACTAACCGCTCTTGCAAAATAATCTGGTCAATGAGCGCTTGAATGCCAGTAATGGGGATTTCTGCCCATATGATAACAGGCTCAATATCGCCATCTTCGCCTTCCAACTCAAATGTTGTCGCATAGGACATCATCAACTCATCAGTGGAAGTGACAAAGGCGCTATCTGGGCCATGCCAGCCCGCACCGCCCCCATCCAACATGCCCCGTATCCAGCTATCGGCGGGGATATTGGTATGAAGCACGCGCAAGCGCCCAGTGGTATTGGGCGTCACTGCTGGCGATTCATAGAGGCGGATTGTGCCATCATGGAAGAAATAAACGCGGCTGATAAGCGCTTGAATATCGCTATCTAACGCATCAACGACCATGTTGAAGAAATCAGAAGACGTTTCAATCGCCCCCTGTTCTTCAACTTGCTCGCCCAGCCCTTCAATCATCTCCTCAATCTCGTGCAAATGAATGTCTAGCTGTTGGGCGATGACCGCATCATGGGTCACTAGCGTATTTTCCGCTTCACGCCGCAGGGCGTCCGCACTAATCGAAAGCGAAACGCCCGCCACAACAATCAGCATCGCAGCACTGATTAAGGTGATGATAATGAGCAGTCTTTGACGAATACTATCTCTGCTGCCAAACATGGTCTTACCCCGAAAACTATGGGTGCAAAAAATGAATGATTTCGCTACTTTTAGCTAATGACAAAACTAGGCTTATAAGCTTCTGCAGATTTTTATAAGTTAGCCAATAAATTGATCAATAAAAATACAAACTTTTGGGATTATATGATTCATTATCACACATCTCCCCTATAGTTTTACCTTAACATTTCTGAATTTTCACTGAATTCGCCCCACCTAAACGGGATTCTTACTTTAGAACAAGGCCAAAAGGGCTATTTTGCGCCCCTTTCTCCTTATTTCGTGCCGTTGTATAATGCTTCTGGTGAGCATCACTTGATTGAAAACAAACTCAGGAGCAATCGGTGCCTATCCTGCGCGATAACGAACTGGATATTATCAGCCACAGCGTTGAACAAACCCAGCGCATTGGCGCACGGCTGGGGGCGTTATTACAAGCTGGCGATGTCATTTGTCTGGCGGGTGATATGGGCGCTGGCAAAACCGTATTCACCGCCGGCATTGGGCGCGGCTGGGGCGCAATCACTCCAGTCACTAGCCCCACCTTCAACCTCGTTCATGAGCATCGCCGCGAAAAAGATGCCCTGCGTTTAATTCATATTGACTGTTATCGCTTACAGGGCGTAGGGGATTTAGAGACTATCGGTTTTGATGACCTGTTAGAACGTAATGGGGTGCTCATCATCGAATGGCCAGAGCGCATCGAGGACGCCTTGCCCAAAGAAAAGCTCTGGATTGAATTCAGCATTTTAGAAACCACCCGCCGCAGCTTCCTATTTGAAGCCGATGGCGCGCGTTACCAGCAACTCCTTAACCAATTCAAAGAGACCACCTTTGGCGTTTGACGATAGCCCAAGCAGGGGATGACCATGCTACTGGCAATTGATACCGCAACCCGTTTACTCAGCATCGCGCTTTATGATGGCCGTCAGGTGCTCGCAGAGATGACCTGGCACGCTGGAACAACCCACAGCGTTCAACTAGCCCCGTCCATTCAGGAGCTTTTGACACGCGCCCAAACCCCGATTAATGACATCACCGCGCTGGGCGTGGCCATTGGGCCGGGGTCATATACAGGGGTGCGGATTGGCGTTTCGATGGCCAAAGGGTTAGCGGCAGCCCACCGTTTACCGCTGGTCGGCGTGACGACACTAGACGCACTAGCAGCGGCACAGCCCTCGCTACAATCGCGCTATGGCCTCATCACCACCGTTCTCGCTGGGCGCGGGCGCGTCATCGCTGCGGCCTACCGCTGGAGCAAACGCGAATGGGTGAAGCGCGCTGAACCGCGTATCATGGAATGGGAAGCGCTATTTGACAGCATTGACGCCCCAGCCTATTTGAGTGGCGAAATCAATGATGAAGGCTATCGCCAGTTCGAGGCAGCGCAAGCCCGTGAAGTACCTGTTGAACTATTGCCAGCCGCTTTCCGCTTGCGGCGGGCGGGCTTTCTGGCACA
Source organism: Anaerolineae bacterium (assembly GCA_034435735.1). GTDB lineage: Bacteria > Chloroflexota > Anaerolineae > Aggregatilineales > Phototrophicaceae > S146-30. The sequence continues at coordinate 10,205 of DAOTWU010000094.1, forward strand.
GGTCGCTTGGGAGCGCCTGCAAAATGCAGCGCCAGAGCAGTTTAAGGCCGATGCCGTGATGCCGATTTACCTCAAATCTGGCGAAGCGCCCGCCTCTAACAACGAGGGAGCGAGCGATAGCCCCGCCGAAGCCAGTAGCGATTAACCTATCGACCGTCATTCAATCAGCTTGAACTATGGGGATAGTATGACGTTGACTTTGCGCTATATGCGCCTCGATGATGTGCCAGAAGTTGCCAAAATAGACCGCCAATCCTTCTCCATGCCATGGTCGGAGCAATCCTATCGCTATGAAGTGGGAGAAGCGCCCTACAGCTATATGGTGGTACTAGAGGAAAGCCGCACCAATAGCACCGGCGGACTGCGCGGCATCTTTAACCGCATACAAGGCACAAGCCCGATACAAGTACAACGGCAAATTGTGGGTTATGGCGGGCTATGGAACATCGCTGATGAAGCCCATATCAGCACCATCGCCACCCATCCTAAATATCGCGGGCACGGATATGGGGCGCTGCTGCTGGCCGCAATGGTGCAAAAGTCCATCGCACTTCATGCCGCTTATGTCGTGCTAGAAGTGCGCATGAGCAATACAATCGCCCAAAACCTCTATCTTAAATATGGCTTCCGCAAGGTGATGATTAAACCGGGCTATTACCACGATAACGGCGAAGACGCCTATGATATGCGGCTAGATTTAGAAGATGAGGCCGCTGTCCGCCACTTTAAGGCGCGCTATGCCGAAATTAGCCACCGCTTCGACCTCATTGACGATTACACAGATAAGCCACATCCGCGCCACTCGCAAATGCTGAAGCGCTAACAAAGGGCGGGCGATGCACATTCTGTTAGTGACCCACTACTTTCATCCAGATTCTGGCGCGGCAGCCGTACGCCTCACCCGTTTAGCGCGGCTATTGGCGGCGCGCGGCCACCAAGTGACCGTACTCGCCCCCATGCCCCATTACCCGCAGGGGCGCATTCATCCGCGTTACCGTCGGCGCTTAGTCCATGTGGAAGAAATAGATGGGATGCGCGTCATTCGCTGCTGGCTATGGGCAACGCCAAGCCCGAAAATCAGCCGTCGCCTGCTGTCACAACTTTCTGCCATGCTAATGCTGGCGCTGCGGGGGCTGGGTGTACCACGGGCAGATGTCGCACTGATTGAAGGGCAGCCCGTTTTTACCGCGCTGGCAGGCTGGTTCTTATGCCGCTTGAAGCGCGTGCCCTATGTCGTCAATGTCTCCGATTTTTGGCCAGAACATCTGCTGACTGTTGGCGTATTGCATGAACGTCATCCCGTTTATCGCCTGTTTCGGACGCTGGTCAACCGCACCCAACGCGACGCGGCTGTTATTACCACATTGCACCCGCCATTGCTGGAGAGCGTCGAGGCGCGGCTGGGGCAAGTGGCCGATGGACGGGTTATCTATAATGCCGTAGACCTAGAGCGCTTCCGTCCGGGGTTAGATACGGCGGCCTTCCGCCAAAAATACAACCTCCCACCAGAGCGCCTTGTGACATTTATCGGCACATTCGGCACGCACATGGATTTTGAGGTGATGCTCGATGTGGCCGCCCACTTCAATAGCCGTGAAGATGTACGCTTTGTGTTCATCGGTACAGGCGTACAGCGGGAATACGTGCAGCAGCGGCTACAAACACCAGAGCTATCGCGGGCGCGCTGGATTGATTGGCTGGAACATGAAGAGATGCCGCTGGCATGGAACGCCTCTTACCTCACGTTTTGGGCAATCCGCAACCACGACCTAAACCGCAAATTCTTACAGGCAAAAGTCTATGAGGCGCTGGCCAGCGGTACACCTGTCGCCATTGCCATCGAAGGCATCACGACACAAGTCATCACAGAGAGCGGCGGCGGCTTCACTGTGCCTTTTGGCGACACACAAGGCCTTATCAACGCCATCACCCGCCTACTAGATGATGAAGCCCTGCGCGAACAATGCAGCCGCAACGCCCGCGCCTATGCTGAGCAGCACTATGACCCGCAGCGCGTAGCCGATGCTTATGAAGACGCCCTGCGCGCTGCCGTACAAAGCCGCAACCCTCAATCTGCTAAATAGCGCTCGATAATATCCACCGCCACCTGCACGCCATTCTCCTGGCGTATCTGTTCCCCTAGTTGTGCCGCCCGTGCTTGCATAGTGGTATCGCTGACCGCCTGCCGAATAGCTAGTGCTAGCCGCTTGGTATTGAGCTTATCGATGAAAACAGGCTTTGGCCCAACACCCAACTCATGCACCCGCCGCCCCCAAAACGGTTGGTCGCCCAGATGCGGCACGATAACGTTCGGCCTGCCCGCGCGCAAGCCCGCCGCTGTTGTGCCCGCCCCGCCATGGTGCACAATCGCGGCCATACGTGGGAACAGCCAGCTATGGGGCGCGCTATCTATGCGATAGACTGTCGGCGGCAGGGGGATGTCTTCGCCCAAGCCAGCCCAACCGCCCAACAACACGCCCCGCTGCCCAGTTTGCTCTAATGCACCCAAGATGACGCGCGTGACCTCTTTCGGGTCACGGGTGCTGCTCATGCTGCCAAAACCAACATAGACCGGGGGCGCGCCCGCATCGAGGAAATCCAGCAAATCTTGCGGCGGCGTCCAACCGTTCTCATCCAAAAACCAGTAGCCCGTGTTCTGCACATGCGCTGGCCAGTCCTTAGGACGAGGCACAACATGCTCGCTGATACCGTGAATAGTGGGAATTTGCCGCATACGGTTGATGAGCGTCTGGCGGTTTATTGGTGGCAGGCCAATTTCTGCGCGGATGGTCTTGAGAACATCGTTAGACATCCACCACAAAATCCACTCACTAATTACGCATGAAAACCAGTTGAGGCGGCTATAAGTCTTAGGGCGGAAGGGCACAGCCACCGCGCGCGGGTCACCAGTCGGGGCGATGGGGAATAGAATGGCGGCCATATGCTTGACGCCATAACGCTCTGCGGCACAATCGCCAAAGGGGATAGCCGTCAAGCTACTGATAGCCAAATCGGCATCACGGGCGTAGTTAATTAGCTCTAGCGCACTAGCTGAGGCATATTTAGAGGCCAAGCGCTTCGCCCAGCGCAAGCCCAACAGGGGCTTACTGCCATAGGATGCCCACTTTTTCCCCTCTGCTGTGTTCATCAACTCGATAATATCGAAACTCAGCGGGAGGAAGCCTAACCCCAGTTCGTCAATCCACGCGGCAAAAACTTCGCTGGCCGCAATGCTCACGCGATAGCCCCGCGCTTGCAACGCCAGCCCCAACGTCACATAGGGCTGAACATCGCCCCGCGTGCCATATGCCAGAAACACAATGTGCTTCATCAGTACCCTCCCGTAT
>DAOTWU010000095.1:0-3362 GCA_034435735.1 Anaerolineae bacterium
CCACGGCCATTCGTTTAGGGGCATTGTGGCGGCTCGATGAATTATGCGACACTTTACAGACCTGTGCCGATGCGTTCTGGGAGAAGGCGAAAGAATGGGACGATGTCGTCAAGAGTGGCCGCACCCACCTTCAGGACGCTGTTCCTGTGCGCTTAGGGCAAGAGGTTGGCGCTTGGGCAAAGGCGATTGAGCGCAATATTGAAAAACTGCGCGTTGCCGCGGAAGGCCTCCGCCGTTTAGGTATTGGCGGCACAGCAACCGGTAGTGGCCTCAATGCCCATCCTGAATATCATGGCCGTATGGTCAAGCTTCTAAGCGAACTCACTGGCCTCACACTCTATGAATCCGACAATCTTTTTGAATCCATGCAATCTCATCAGGATGCCGTTTTCTTCTCTGGTGCGCTGCGTAGCACGGCCCAGGATTTCACCCGCATTGCTAATGACATCCGCTTGCTCTCCAGCGGCCCCACCACCGGCTTAGACGAAATTCGCTTACCAGCCGTTCAACCTGGCTCATCAATTATGCCGGGTAAGGTGAATCCTGTTTTGGCCGAAATGTTGAACCAGGCGATGTTCCACATCATGGGCAATGACCACGCTATTACCATGTGCGCCCAAGCTGGCCAGCTAGAACTGAACGTGATGATGCCAATTATGGGCTATAACCTGTTCCAGATGATGGATGTGATGATTGGTGCTGTACGCGCTTTCACCCAAAAGCTGGTTGTTGGTATGACAGCCAACCGCGAACAGGCCGAACGCTGGTTAGCGCGCAATCCCATTCTTGTTACCGCGTTGAACCCCATCATTGGTTATCTCAAAGGTGCTGAAGTTGCTAAGAAAGCGCTTGCGGAAGGGAAGACTATTCGCGAAGTGGTAGTTGAATTAGGCTATATGACCCCTGAAGAGGCCGATGCTGCCTTGGATGCGCGCCGTATGACTGATGGCGGTATCTTGAAATAACTTTAGCCGATTTGAAATTCTTAATCCCCCTCAATCGGTGAGGGGGATTATTATTGGGAGTGTGGTGACCGAAATTCATCAAAAATTCGGCGCTATCCTGTTGAGCACTCTGCCGATATAGAGTATACTACTGCCGTTAGAATTTCGTTGCTTTGCCGGTTTATTCAATCGAAGGCGTCAATATCACGTGGCTCGTAAACTAGGGAAATACGAGATTATCGAACGCATTGGGCGTGGCGGGATGGCCGAAGTGTATCGGGCTTATAACGCCAACCTTGATCGTTACGAGGCGATTAAGGTTTTGCATAGCTTCCTTGCAGATGCCCCAGAGTTCAAAACTCGGTTTGAAAAAGAGGCGCGTAATATTGCCCGCCTGAAACACCCCCACATCGTTCAGGTTTACGATTTTAACTTCGACCCTGATACGGGTAGTTATTATATGGTCATGGAGCTTATTGAAGGTGGTACATTAAAAGACCGCCTTCAAGAGCTGGTTAAAAATGGCGAAGTGATGCCGCTGGGCGAAGCGTTGCGCTATATTCGTGAATCTGCCGATGCGCTTTCCTATGCGCATAAGCAGGGGATGATTCACCGTGATGTTAAACCAGCAAACTTGATGGTTGATCGTGATGGACGTATCGTCCTCACCGATTTTGGTATTGCAAAAATCGTGACAGGCCCTCAATTCACTGTGACTGGCGGCATGGTCGGCACACCGGCCTACATGTCTCCAGAACAGGGGATGGGCGAACCCGGTGATGAGCGCTCAGACTTATACTCTTTAGGGGTTATTTTATACGAGCTTTTAACCGGCAAACCGCCATATAGTGCTGACACGCCTTTGGCGCTTATTCTGAAACATGTTAACTCACCTATTCCGTCGGCTTGTGAAAATAACCCGCGCTTACCGCCTTTCGTCGATGAAGTCATCAACAAACTTTTAGCAAAAGACCCGGCAGAACGCTATCAAAATGCGGATGAACTCATTGCCGATTTGCAAGAGCTAGAGCACCGCAGCCTGCACCAAACCCAACCATTAAACGATACGCCTGTGCCGCCATCATTGCCACCTGACAACTTGAGTGTTGTGGTGGATGATGACGATTCACCTACCATTCGCAAATCGAATCTCATTCGCCAACAAGCCAAACAGCAGACTAAAAAATCGACACGCTCCCGCACTCCGCTCTTGGTGCTGATTTTCTTAGCATTGTTAGTTGGCGCTGCTGGTATTTATGTGATTGGTGCACAAAGTGGGGTGTTCCCTGCATTTGGTGGCGTCGCAACTGATACTCAGACACCAACATCAACCCAGACGCCAACCTTAACGGCGACTGATACCCCATTACCACCAACAGCTACGCCAACCACTGCTGTTCCAGTTGTTGTGACAGAACCGCCCACATCGACACCATCACCGACAATAACGCCAGAACCACAGGCTACTTCAACGAACACACCTACACCGGAAGTGTCTCCTACGCCATCTGTAACACCGAATATCACCCAGACTGTTGCCTTTGAGCGTACGGCCACGACAGCCGCCTGTGTCTTTGATTATGCTGTTGTAGAGCAATCGCCAGAAGATGGCGATGCAGGTGGGTTCTTTACAGTGAATTCCCCATACACACGTGAAATTACTTTGTTGAACACAGGCACTTGCACATGGGAAGTCAACACCTCTTTGACCTTTGTTGAGGGGGAGAGTTTTAACGCCGGCCCACGTATTTTTATTCGTGAGCCTGTAGAACCAGCCGAAGAGGTGACAATTACTTTCGAGGGGACATTGCCCCCACGCGGTAGCTTAGAGCCAATCTCTGGCACATGGGAGATGCGCACACCGGGGCAGATACGTTTTGGTGACCCGCTTGTAATTAGTATTCTTGTTTTTGACCCTGGCAGTTAGAGGATTTACTATGAATCGTGAAGAAGCCTATGCCTTGATGACGGAATATACCGAAAGCCCTACCTTGCGCCGCCACATGCTCGCTGTAGAGGTGGCTATGCGTGCCTATGCAGAACGCTTTGGTGAAGATACGGATTTATGGGGTATTGTCGGGCTGCTTCATGACTTTGATTATGAACGCTATCCAGATGTTGCGGTTGAAGGGCATCCAGTAGTTGGCTCGAAGATTTTGCGGGAACGCGGCGTTTCTGAAGAGATTATTCGAGCAATTCTGTCCCATGCTGCCGAAATAACAGGGGTTCAACCTCAATCGCTCATGGAAAAAACATTGGTGGCGGTTGATGAGTTAACTGGGTTTATCATTGCAGTGGCTTTGGTTCGTCCCAGCAAAAGCATTTTAGATGTCAAATTGAAATCCATCAAAAAGAAGTGGAAAGACAAAGCTTTTGCTGCCGGCGTTAATCGAGAAGAAATCGAACACGCTACCGAAG
>DAOTWU010000096.1:0-2321 GCA_034435735.1 Anaerolineae bacterium
GCATGAGCAAGCTACAGAGCAAACGCATTGTTGTAACACGTGCCCCACACCAGAACCAAAGCCTCATAGAGCTATTAGAAGCCCAGCAAGCTATCCCAGTTGTATATCCCTGTATCGATATTGCTCCACCAGAAGACACCACACAACTGGATGTAGCTTTACAGCAGCTTGAACAATTCGATTGGCTAGCATTGACAAGCAGTAATGCAGTTTATGTACTTCACCAAAGATTAACGGTGCTAGGCATACAGTGGCAGGAGACCTTTCCCATTATCGCCTGTATTGGACCTAAAACGGCAGACCTCGCCGCCGAAAAGCTAGGCGGGCGCATTTTAGCATTGCCCGAAGGTTCTACAGCAGAAGATATGGCTTCAGCATTAGGCCGTATGGTAGCTGGTGATATGGAGCAGATTCTTCTGCCACAATCCGAAATTGCCAGACCAGAATTAGCCCAGATGCTTCAGCAAATGGGATGCCATGTTACAGCCGTAACAGCCTATAGAACTATTTGCGGCACAGGTGGCGATGATGTAATAGCCTTGCTAAATGCAGGCCAAATTGACGGGTGGACATTTGCCAGCCCATCCGCTGTGAGAAATTGCTTAAAGCGTTTAGAGAATGAGCAAGCAAATATAGAAGAAGCCTTAACAATACCGTGCTTTTGCATTGGTCCTACAACAGCTTCTGCTGCGAGTAAATGTGGTTTTCAAACGATTATTGCCGCTGAACACTATACAGCAGAGGGCTTAGTTGCCACAGTGAAGCAATATTTTGAGAAGGAAACGCCATGACCGAAAAGCATGCTTCCTTACGATTAAGACCGCGCAGGCTACGGCGAACTGCAGCCTTGCGCCAAATGGTGCGCGAAACTACGCTCACACCAGCTGATTTCATCTACCCGCTATTCATCCGCGAAAGTGGTGAAAAACGCCCTATCAACTCCATGCCAGGGCAATACCAGTTGACGCTAAAAGACGTAGCAGAAGAAGCACGAGAGGTTGCCGCGCTGGGTATTCCGTCAGTTATTCTGTTCGGCATTCCCGATAAAAAGGATGCTTGTGGGAGTGAAAATTACAACCCGCAGGGCATTGTGCCGCAAGCCATTCGCACAATTAAAGATGCTGTACCAGAACTTGTGATTATCTCTGATATGTGCTTTTGCGAATACACTGACCATGGGCACTGCGGTATTATCAATACCCCAGATAGTGAGCACTATACCCCGAATTTACCGCATGGCTATCTCCTCAATGACCCAACATTAGAATTGCTTGGGCAAGCGGCTGTCGTTCACGCGGAAGCTGGCGCAGATATTATCGCACCATCGGGTATGATTGATGGTATGGTCGGGGTAATACGAGAAGCCTTAGATAGCCACAGTTTAGAGCATGTTGCTATTATGAGCTATGCTGCTAAGTATGCCAGCAATTTCTATGGCCCGTTCCGTGATGCAGCAGAAAGCCCGCCCAGCTTTGGTGATCGTAGTGGCTACCAAATGGACCCTGCCAATCGCCGAGAAGCGCTCAAAGAAATTGCCTTAGATGTAAAGGAAGGGGCAGACATTTTAATGGTGAAACCTGCCCTACCCTATTTAGACATTCTAGCGGCATTACGCCAAACCTATAACTTGCCCACTGCTGCATATCAGGTGAGTGGGGAATATTCGATGATTCACGCCGCTGCACAACAGGGCTGGTTAAATTTAGAGAAAACGGCTCTGGAAAGCTTAATGTGCATTAAACGTGCTGGGGCAGATATGATTTTGACCTATTTTGCTAAAGACGCGGCGAAATGGCTGAACAGTTAGCCGCGATATGAGGATGGCATGACCCAAACAAAGACACAAACACAAAGCCGTTTTTTACGAGCGGTTAACCGGTTGCCCGTTGATGCAACACCAATCTGGTTAATGCGGCAAGCGGGGCGCTATATGGCCGAGTACCGGGCACTGCGTGAAAAATACACCATTCTTGAGATGATCAAATCTCCTGAATTGGCATGTGAAGTGACGCTTCAGCCAATCAAAGCATTTGCTCTTGATGCAGCGATTATCTTTGCCGACATTCTGCCGCCACTAGAAGGCATGGGGCTATCTCTAGAATTTGTTAAGGGTGAAGGGCCTGTTTTACATAATCCAGTACGTACCGCAGAGGATGTTGAGCGTTTACGAGTATTGCCACCAGAGGAAACGCTACATTTTACATTAGATGCGATTCGGCTAGCGCGAGCAGAATTAGATACCCGAGGCATTCCTCTAATTGGCTTTAGCGGCGCGCCTTATACGCTCGCTTCTTACGCAATAGAAGGCGGAGGCAGCAAAA
>DAOTWU010000097.1:0-8356 GCA_034435735.1 Anaerolineae bacterium
CATGGTAAAGGATTGGCTATATGGAAGATTTACGGGTTCTAGTCGTCGCTGAAGATGTGCTAGCACGCACTGGTCTGGCGGCTATTGTGGGGGAAGCAGAACCATCATGGACGATCGCCCAACTCGCCCCTGAACGTTTGGCGCCTGATGTGGATATTTACCAGCCGGATATTGTGCTTTTTGACCTCGCTTGGGGCGATGCCACTGATATAGTGCCATATATTGAGGCGACAGATGCGCCATTTCTCTTTTTACTGGCCGATGAAGAGCAGGCCGCACCCCTTCTTGCTACTGTTGGCGATATGGTGGCAGTGCGTCCTATTGGTTTGCTATTGCGTAGCAACGAGGCCCCTCCTATCTTATACGCACTCAGTACTGTTGTTGCTGGTTTGAGCGTCATAGACCCATCATTGATGACGGCATTGACGCCACAGCTTTCACCCGCAGCACTCGCTGATGAGATAGTAGAGCCGTTGACGCCGCGTGAGCAAGAAGTGCTGGCGCTTATTGCGGAGGGGCTACCTAATAAAGCGATAGCGCTTCGGCTCGGCATCAGTGACCATACGGTCAAGTTTCATATCAACGCCATTTTGAGCAAACTCAACGCCCAAAGCCGTACCGAAGCCGTTGTACAGGCGGCGCGGTTAGGGCTGCTCATCCTCTAGCTGTTGTTCGTGTAAGCGTTCCACAACAGTAATCGAGATGTCATAATCATCCACCCCTTCCAGCGCAATCCAAAACGGGCGCACCAGTTCATAGGGGCAATCGCCTTCAATCACCAGCCGCAGGTTGATGCTGAAGGTGTGCGCGGTATCGTCTCGCGCCCAGTCAATAACTTCATGCCGCGCTTTACAGCCCATTCCGCGATTCCACAGGCCAGCCAGCACTTGCCCTTGACCAAAGTCAAACGGCACGCGCTCTACTGGGCGGCGGCAAAGCTGGCTATTATCAGCTAAATTATAGAAGCGGATGTGCTCCTCTGCGTTGCGGATGACGAAAGTTTGCTCTGCGGCATCGTTAGCCGCTTCAAAACAAATGCCCCGCATGATGTCATTGGCGTTCTGCCACGGGTAAATATCCCCTGGCGCGGGCGTTGGGAGGCGGATGGTGGCGATGGTCGGCGGCGGGGTCGGGGGCAAGTTGACCATGCAGGCCGCAGAAAAAAGTATTACAATACTACTTAGCAATGCTTGTCGTTTACTTGTCACAAATTTTCGGATTAAATTCATAGAATTTTATTCGCTACACTTTGTAATTTATGATAAGATGCTTACAGGTCTGCAATCATTAATCAGCGTTATTTAAGGTTAAACCCATGCGCATTCTCATCATCTCTGATATTCATGCTAATTTAACCGCCTTTGAAACCGTCCTTAAAGATGCCGAAGGCGAATGGGATTACGTTTGGTGTCTTGGCGATGTCGTTGGCTATGGCCCAGACCCTAACGAATGCGTCGAACTTCTGCGCTCTTTGCCCCATCTTTGCCTCGCTGGCAATCACGATTGGGCGGCTTTAGGGCGGCTAGATGTGCGCACTTTTAATCCCGATGCGCGTTTCGCTGTGGAATGGACGCAAGATACACTCACTGATGAAAATTTGGCCTATCTAGAAGCGCTTCCGACGACCTTTGTCATTGGCAGCTTTACGCTCACACATGGCAGCCCGCGCGAACCAGTGTGGGAATATATTCTAGAGCCAATTGTTGCGGCGCTCAACTTCCCGCATTTTGAAACGCCTTACTGCTTCGTTGGCCATACCCACCAACCCGTGATTTACCAGCTGGTGAGCGATAATGGCGATACCGAAGCGTTGGCCCCGCGTTATGGCGCGCGCCATAATTTGAACGATTACCGCCAGATTATTAACCCCGGCAGCGTTGGCCAACCGCGCGATTCTAACCCGAATGCAGCTTATGGCATTCTCGATACAGCGGAAATGTATTTTGAGCACCGCCGCATCCCCTATGACATTCGCCGCACACAGGAACGTATGCGCTCACATGGTTTGCCGGAGCGCCTCGTTACCCGCTTGGAGCATGGTTGGTAGATTGCGCTTTTAACTTTATACAAAAACAGGGCGGCTTCTCATCAGAGGCCGCCTTTTTGCATGTTAGCGTGTCCAGACTGTGCCGAAGCTATCGTGCAGCGTGTTCTCTGCCGCGTTGTATGTATATGTTACTTCAAAGCGAGCGAGTTCATCGCGCCCGTCATTCAAGCAAACCGCTGTCATCTGAATCGTCATTTGCGCGCCAACCAGCTGCCCGCGGCCAGTGCCTTCTGCGGCGGTTGCCCCACCAAAGCGCGCGCAAGCTGTCGCTAGATTGTCATAAAGGTAAACGGCATATTCATCTTCGCCTATGCGGGTGATGGTCATCGCCACGTTGCTGCCGTCCACATCGGTATGATACCAATTGCCTGCGATGCCCGTTGCGGCGGTGGGGTCTGGTGCTTCGGCGGTGGTTTCGCTGGCGGCATCTTCCGCTGGTGCTGCCCCATCTTCTACAGGTGCAACTGCTGGCGGCGGGGTTGGCGTCGGTGCGCTGGCGAGCGTTATCGGTTGTGGTAATGCCAGCAGCGGCAAATGGGCGAGGCTCTCCCGTTCAAATCCTTGTGGCGCCGTTGGTGGGGCGCCTGCCGAGCCATCTAATGCCAGCGGCACATCGGTCATCTGGCCGCCAACCAATGAAACGCTTACTTCTCCCACTGCGACATTGGCCAACCCACTCAACATCTGAATGTATAAATTTTGCTCAGTAGTATATAGGTGCGCCGTGCCATCAAGCTCTAGCTGAACGCCGTTGATGAGAATCGTGGCGGGTAGTTCAACAGGCGTTTGCAGCAGGATGCCGCCCGTTTGCTCTGTATCGCATATCGAAGCCGTTCCGCTGGAAAGTGAGAGCGATTGCATGGGTGTCATCAGCTCATCGCGAGGGGGTGTGTTCTCTAATGCTTGCGGGTCGCCGCTATGGCTTGTTGCTGGTGCATAAATCCAGCCCATGACGCCCGTTGGCAAAATCACATTGAACCAATCGCCGTTGCGATTGCGCCCGATGGCGGTCGCTGTCTCTCCGCCGCTGATGCCGGCGACAATCGGGTAATTGGTGGAGGGGCCTCCCCGCACGTTCAGCCCTTCATTAATGGTGACAGGGAACATAAGCGGTGGCAGTGGGGCGTTATTCTGTAATTGCACAGTGCCAAAAGCCAGTAAGGTTATATTGCTTTCTGGCTGGGTATTGGGTAAGTTGGCGCGTATGTTCATTTGAAGGGCTGGCCACGTGCTATCGGTGGTGTTTAGCACAAATTCGCGCGCATCGAACAGCGAGATAACATCGCCCGCCTGCTGGAAAATGGGGGCAATATCTGCTGTGCGTGGTGTTATCATCACCTCGCCACCACCATAACATGCCTCAAAACGCCCTGTTGTTCCACAAGCGTTCTCTATAGCGCTGTACGCTGCTTCGATAATCGGGCAGGTTGTGGGTTCTGGTGTGGATTCTTGGGCATATACAGTAGAAGCGAGCAAACATAACAGAATGATGGTGATGTGTTTAAGCATGACGATAACCTTTATGAGATAGTACACAGCAGGCCGTATTATATATGGAAGCCGAGCACAGCGTGAGAGTGGCGTTTGCTGCCTATCCTACGCTTCTTTGACGGTGAGGCGTGCTGTCAACACTGGCGGGATTTGCGGATAACTTTTCCATGAGAGGCGCAGCGGTTCGCCTTGCTGTTCTGGGAATGCTGGTTCTTCTATGGCATCTAGCACTAGTCCCGCTTCAAATGCTGGTGACAGTAAGGCATGAAGTGGGCGATGGTAGTAATAATGGGGCGACGGTTCGCCGATTGCGCCAGCACCTTTTACGGGCGGAATATCTAGATAGGCGCTGATTTTTATCGCTAAGCGGGTATAAATCTCGCCGTTATCGTCACCGCTTTCCATCATGAAAACGGGATGGTTAGAGTTGAATGCGGGGTGCATGGTGGCGAAGACAAAGCGCCCACCCGGCTTCAATAGCGCCCGCACAGCACGGTATAGTGGGGCGATAACTGGCATATCCATGAGCGCCATCGTGCAAGTAATTGCATCGAATTGCCCTTCTCCCAAAGCGCGCAAGGCCTGTTCGTCAGTGGCATCTACAACACGATAATCAATAGGATATGCCCCTTTTGTGCCTCTGGCCTGCGCCCGTTGTATCAGCCCTTCGCTGAAATCTACTGCCGTGACGCGCCCGCCTAGCTCTGATAACCGCCGCGCCAAAACGCCGCTGCCACAGCCAATATCTAGCACGTGTTCGCCTGTGTGTAGTTGTAATAAGCGCTCTACCGATGGGCTGACGAGCACACGATGAAAAGCATTGCCCTCGTCGCCATGCAAATTATCCCAGAACTCCGCTTTTTTATTCCACATGGTGCGGCTCTCTTCATTGAGCTGCTTTTCGTTCAAGAGATTTCCCCTTTGAATTTTGCTGGAAAGTCAGTCTTAAGTGGCTATAGCGTAGATATTTCCCTAGCAATAGTATCAGATGAATAGCAATCGTGCGTTTTGCCATAGATAAATTCGTTAAATTTGTCATAACCCAATGATTGAGATTTATTGATGGTTGCGCTATAGTCCAATTGTTCTCTTTGTCACAAGAAGTGCGCGCTCGCGTTAAGGAGGAAAACCCCCATGAGCGACGACACCCATATACGTCTCGTTTTGCCCGGTCCGGTAGAGGTGCGCCGAGAAATCCTAGAAGCCCAAGCCGCATGGCAAATTGGCCACCGTCAACCAGTATTCGCCGACCTCTTCGCCCGCGTTCAAGAGAAGCTCAAGCAAGTATTCCTCACCCAAAATCGTGTATACGTCAGCGGCTCTTCTGGCTCTGGCCTTTGGGAAGCAGCGATTCGCTGCAGTGTGCGCGATGACAAGCGCGTTTTACATTTAACCAGTGGCGCATTCAGCGAACGCTGGGCAGACGTTAGCCGCGCCAATGGCAAACAGGTTGATGTACTGTCAGTAGATTGGGGTAAGGCCTTCACACCAGAGATGGTGGCCGACGCTTTGAAAAAGCAGCACTATGATGCCGTTTGCCTTGTTCACAACGAAACCAGCACCGGCGTCACCAACCCTGTCGCTGCCATTGGTGAGGTCGTGCGCCAGTATGATGATACCCTGTTTTTGGTGGATACTGTGAGCGGCTGGCTTGGCGCAGAGTTGCGCGTGGATGAGTGGGGCATTGATGTCGCGCTTGCGTCCTCGCAAAAAGCTTTTGCCCTGCCGCCGGGTATCGCTTTCGCTGCGGTGAGCGACCGCGTTTTAGAGCGCGCGCAAGAAATTCCCCATCGTGGCTATTACTTCGATTTCCTCGTTCTGGAAAAATACCTCAAAAAGAACAATACCCCATCCACTCCGCCAACCGCGCTCATGTGGGCAGCAGATATGCAATTAGATGCTATTCTGGCGGAAGGGATAGAAAACCGTTGGGCGCGCCATTTGAAGATGCGCGATATGACTATCCAATGGGCGCAAGAACGCAATTTCGGCCTTTATGCGCAAGAGGGTTATCGCTCGCCCACTGTGACCACTGTACACAATACGCGCGGTGTGGATGTGAACGAAATGGCCGCCTTCATGCTGGAAAAAGGCTTTGCTATTGACCGCGGCTACGGCAAGATTCGCGGCACAACCTTCCGCATTGCGCATATGGGCGATATGCAGCCCGCAACGTTAGAAGAAGTTCTCGCCACATTTGATGAATTTTTAAGCGCGAACTAATTGGGGCATGAGGAGGAAACATGACCTTTAACATTCTTGTACCGGATAATGTCAATCAAGCGGCGATTGAAATCCTCCAGCAGACAGAGGGCTTCAACGTGACCGCTCCCGGCAAGATGAGCCGTGAGGAAACGTTAGCTGTTATCCCCCAAGCCCATGCCCTTATCATCCGCAGCAGCACCAAAGCCGACGCCGAACTGTTGGCCGCGGCGGAAAATTTGCGTGTTATCGCCCGCGCGGGCGTTGGTGTGGATAACGTTGACCTTGAGGCGGCAACAGCTCGTGGCGTTGTTGTGATGAATACACCCGGCGGCAATACGATCTCGACCGCTGAACATGCCTTTGGTTTGATGTTGGCGCTCGCCCGCCATATTCCCAAAGCGCACATTTCGATGTTGGAAGGGCGCTGGGATCGTAAGCTATTTATGGGTGCAGAGTTGCGCGGTAAAACATTAGGCATCATCGGCTTCGGGCGTATTGGGCAGGCATTGGGCAAACGTGCACAGGCTTTTGAAATGACTGTTATCGCCTATGACCCCTATATTCCTGCTGAAGTTGCCGCGGCACAGAATACCGAACTGGTTGATCTGGACACGCTCTACGCCCGTTCGGACTATATTTCGTTGCATGCGCTCATCACTGATGAGACGCGCGGCATGATTAACGCGCAATCCATCGCCAAGATGAAAGATGGCGTGCGAATTATTAACGCTGCACGCGGCGCTCTAATCAATGAGGCTGATTTAGCCGAAGCCATCAAAAGCGGTAAAGTTGCCGGCGCCGCGCTCGATGTGTATAGCGAAGAACCGCCCAAAGATAACCCGCTGGTTGGGTTGGATGGCGTTGTGCATACGCCACATTTGGCCGCCAGCACCGCCGACGCGCAAGTTGCTGTGGCAGTAGAAGCGGCAGAACTGGTGGTGACCGCGCTAACACAAGGGGAATATAAAAACGTCGTCAACCCCGCTGTATTAGAGCGCGTTTAGAGAATAAAGGGTTGGGGGCGGTTGAACTAATCGTCCCCATAATTACTTCACTGTATTTTCAGAAACGGAGTTATTCTGATAATTAAATAAATCGAGTTCTGCGGCAAGGCGATCTTTAGCAATGGCTGCGTAAGTTTCGTCAACCTCTATACCAATGCCTATTCTTTGGTTGACAAACGCCTCAATTAAAGTTGTTCCACTACCTAAAAATGGATCAAAAATGGTGTCTCCAACGTAACTAAAGAGTTTTATACACCGCCGAGGGAGTTCTCTCGGAAATGGTGCTGGATGGCCTATTCGCTTCTTACTTTCACCATTAAATGTCCAAAGACCATTCGTCCATTCTAAAAACTCATCTCTGGTAATGTCCGATTGCCGCGAACCACTTGTTTTTTTCCAAGAATCTTTATATAGAACAACAATAAGCTCGACCGGTGCGATGACATAAGGGGCTGACGCCGATTTCCAAGACCCCCATGCTGTGCGTCGAGAAATATTACCCTCGTTCCAAATAATAGTAGAGTGATATTTCCACCCCACTTGTTGTGCTATAGTCGTTAAATCTGCCCCGACACTTCTTTGACCACCTTTATTTTTATCTAGAGGCACATTGAGGCAAAAGCGCCCCATAGGTTTGCTCCACTTATAGCAGTTCTCCATCCAAACTTGGCTAAATGCTAAATAATCTTCATAGGATATTTCATCATCTGTGGAGTTATAATCAAGCCCAACATTATAAGGAGGAGAGGTGATTGTTAAATCAATGAATTCACGGTCAAATAATGTCGAATCTCTACTATCCCCCAAGACAACATAAGTATTGCCTTGCTGATAGAAAAGTTTCCCTTTACTATGGCGAATTGTGTCAATCATGATGAGCAAGGTCTCTCATTTAATAGATGTTCTAAATCGGAAATTAAATCTGCAATAGATTTTACTTTTTCACTAGGGTCGAAATCTTCTTTAGCTAAATAAATACCATCGAGTTCATATTCCATTACGATACGCGCTTTTCGTGATGATTTTTTGCCTCGATTTGTAAAAGATACTTCATCATTACGGTCTGGAGTTACCATAAAGACGCGAATATGACGTGTCGTAGGGTTTTGCATAAGTTTGAGTTTCCAATAAGGTGTTTCTGTATAGCGTTCCCGAAATGAATTTTTAATTGAAAGAATGGCGATGACTTCATAGTTTTGAGGACAATAAATGATAATGTCACCATCAGGCAATACAGGGGTATCACCAAAGTAAACTAGGATATTACGTCGAACCCGCTCCAATGTTTCAGTTTTGGGATTTTTCAAATCATTATCTCTAGTCCAAGCTAAGTTATTCGCTTTACAAAACTCTGTTGCTATTTTCGAAATAATATCCTCTAAAGCTCTCCCTACAGTTGAGACCCAAGCATTTCGTCGCTTGTCTGGTGTAGCATGTTGACTCTCTTCGTAGTATTGAGTGCGCATCTGATCGAGAAAGAGTGAGATTTTTTTATACGCATCATGCCCTTGTTCTTCGAAGAATTTATCAAAGAGTTCAACAATTTTTCTTGAATCCATAACCCCTCCTCTTATTTATACAGATGTTCTAATAATAGAATATCATAAAT
>DAOTWU010000098.1:0-1664 GCA_034435735.1 Anaerolineae bacterium
CGCATTCAGGCTATTCCCGAAGAGATGTATGAGGCGGCTAAAGTGGATGGCGCAACCCCTCTAGCGCGCCTTTTCTATATCACGTTGCCCCAGTTACGTGCGGTCTTCGGCACGCTCTTCTTGCTGCGCTTCATCTGGACATTCAATAAATTCGATGACATTTACCTGCTTACTGGCCCCATTAGCCAGACTAAAGTTATCCCCATCCAGATATTTGAATCGCTATTTACCAATAGCAACATTGGTCAGGCCAGCGCTATCGCTGTGATTATGGCGGTTATTCTGGGGGCTGTGCTGTATATTTACTTCCGTTGGTTCCTCGTGGAGGAGGCATAAAGATGGCGTCTCAAACGACTTTTGCTAGCCGTTATCGTTCCCGCGAGGAGATTGAAACGCTACTCGGTAGCATATTCAAGTGGGCGCTTATCTTGATGTTTGCCATTGTCACCATTTTCCCCTTTTATTGGATGGTGAATATTTCCCTGCGCACCGAGCAAGATGTACTTACTAACCCCACCCGACTCTTCCCACGCCCAGAGGATATTCAAACTTCGCTTCATCCTGTGTGGTGCTGGTTGCGCTATGGCACTGATGACTTAGAAGTCAATCCAGATTTGCCTGAAGATTGTGTCGATGTTTTTAATCAAAGCGCGTTCACCATAGTGTTAGTAGAGCAGGGCTTCCCACCGTTCATTGGCAATAGTCTTCTCGTTTCGCTGGTGACGGTTTCACTGACACTTTTGCTCACGATACCGGGCGCTTATGCTATCACCCGCTTGCGCTTTCCCGGTCGCAACCTGTTCTCATGGGCAATTCTGGCGATTTACATGTTTCCGGCTATCGTGCTCGCCATTCCCCTATTTGCCTTTTTCACCAAAACGGGTTTAAGGGGGACATTGCATGGCTTAATTATCGTCTATCTCTCTCAAACGATACCCGTCGCCCTATATATGTTGCGCAGTTATTTCCTCACCTTGCCGCCAGATTTAGAAGAAGCGGCACTCATTGATGGGTGCACCCATTTATCTGCCATTTGGCGCGTCACAATCCCACTATCGTTACCAGCGATTGCTTCTGTTGCACTATATACGTTCATGATTGCTTGGAATGAGTTCCTTTACGCTTTCCTTTTCCTTGTCGTAAATCCAGAATCGTGGACATTGCCGCTGGGTTTGGAGCGATTGAATGACCAAGAAGTCCCCGTGACTGCGCTTATGGCTGGCTCATTAATTGTTAGTGTGCCCATTATCGTGCTTTTCTTCTTCTTCGAACGTTTCCTAACGCGAGGCCTCACTGCTGGCGCAGTAAAAGGGTAGAATACTCTGGCAGTTTGTTTGATGATTAAGGCCGCTATTTAGCGGTCTTTTCTGTCCTGTTTTCTGGAGCACCTATATGCCATATCAGCTAAATGCTTATAGACAACGCCCACTAGATGCCAATCAGGGATACAAGCCACTAGACTTTTTCGGTCATGTCCTAACGGGTAGCTTGACCGCAGATGCTCGTTTACTCTCTATCAATCGCTACCACCCTGAACATGGCTATATCACCCTAACAGCAACTCCCCCTTTTGATGAGTCAAAGCGCTATGATTCAGATGCCGTTCGTGGCTATCGTGCGCAACTTGCTATACAAGAGGGGATTGGCCTTGTCGTTCGTGATGC
>DAOTWU010000099.1:0-3257 GCA_034435735.1 Anaerolineae bacterium
ACAGCGCGGCATACAGGTACTACGTGCCTATATACAGGCATAGTTGAAGTTATGCTACACTATTTATAGCGGGGAGAATTTTGAAGGATTATCACAATGCCAATTGACGTACGCTGGTACGATGACCAGCAAACTATTTTGCATATGAGCGAAAATGGCGCATGGACCTGGGATGATTTCTATGCCGCCCGCCAACAGGCCGATGAGATGCTGAAGCAAGTTGCGTATAAAGCCCATGTCATCATCGAAGCGACACACGGCAACATCCCATCTAATGCTATGACGCATTTTCGTGCTAGCCGCATGTCTAATCATGGACTAACGGTTTTGGTCGGGCCGCGCGCCTTCAGCCGCATTATGTACAACGTTTATCTACGTATTGCTGGCAAACAGCATGAAGCGAGTTTCCGCATGGCATCCACCATTGAAGAAGCGCTTGACATTATCGCCGAATGGGAAGCGGTTAATGAGCTGAAAGAGTAATCATCACGATGAACGCCGAACCCTCCATTGAAGTCCGCTGGTACGACACCCAAAAACACATCATTCTGGTCAAGGAAAATCGCGCATGGACCTGGGATGATTTTTACAGTGCGCGTGATAAAATCAACCGCATGATTGCTGAATCACCCCATACGGTGCACATGATTATCCAAATTACCTATAACTATATGCCATCAAATGCTATCACCCATATGTGGGCAACGGGCGAAACGCGCGCCGCTAACAAGGGGTTGACGGTGTTAGTTGGGGCGCGGGCGTTCGGGCGGATGATGTACAATCTCTATTTGCGCATCGCCGGCAAGAGAGCACGCCACCCGCTTCCGCATGGCGGAAAGTATGGAAGAAGCATTAAAGATGATTGAATCTTGGGATGCCGCCCACACAGAAGGATAAAACATGCTCAGCTTCATCGCGCGCAATATTCTGCCATTCCAAAATATCATCTACCGCGCCGAACTCAAGCACCAACGGTATATCATCCGCACCAGCCGCTCTGGTATTATCTGGATTATCCTCGCTCTCATCATGTTGATACCAGCACTTTTGGCCTCTTTAGGCTTCACGCTAATCACCCTCATCCGCCCCCTGAATGCAGGGATAGATAACTTAATAGCGGGGGATTGGGTAACGGGCATTGTAGTGCTTATGGTGACCATGAACTTGGCGCTGTATCCGGTGGTGCATCTGGTGACAGTGGGGCTGGCAGGGCAAAGTATCATCCGCGAAAAGGCAGGAAAGACTTGGGAGCTGTTGCGGATAACGAATGTCAGCGGGCTGGAAATTGTGCGGGGGAAATGGTGGGCGACATTGCGCGCACTGTGGGGCGATCATCTGATGGTCAGCTTGCTGCGGCTCGGGCCAATTGCCATCCTCATCACCTATTACTATGAGACCATGAAGCTAGCCTATCCAGCATTTCCCAATATGCCGAAAATCCTTGGCCTGCCGCCACAGTGGGCACAAATGCCGCTGCTCATCGTCATTATGGTAATTTACACCCTGCTCGATGCGGGCTTGAGCGCAGCGTTAGGCATCTTCACCACCCTACTCTCGGAAGGTAGTCCAATTGGGTTATTGGTGGCGATTGCGCTGCGACTTATCTTTATGGCGTTGGCGCTATGGTGGACAGTGGTCACATTCGCCACGGTATACGGCAGCCTGCTGTTCATCCCAATATCGCTGGTGGGCTTTATTGTCTATGGGTTATTCATCTGGGCGTTATTATGGATTTCCCAGTTTTTGGTGCGTTAGGCTCATGAGCGCCACCCTCATCATCTGCCTCATCGCCATTGTAATTGTGGTTGCGCGCCAATTTCTACGGCGCAGGCCATAGCGGGCGTTTTAGTAGATGATGGCATCTTTGCCGAAGATTTTCTCCAGCGCAGGCTCGGCATGACGGTCTGCCACGATGGTCAACGTATCACCCGCCCGCAGTTTGGTGTCGCCATGTGGCACAATTAATTTATTCTTGCGCACCACCGAAGCGACAATTGCCTCTGGTGGCCATTTAATCTCACAAAGGCGCTTGCCAGCAACGGGCGATTCATCGCTAACAATCGCCTCTACCACTTCAGCCCCTGTCAACGCCTGCAAGCGAATTTGCTCGGCGACATGTTGGTCATGGAATTTGCGCATCACGGCCATATTATAGGCTTCCATGACGTTATGGCGGCGCAGCAAGCCAATGACCTCTCGCGTACCCGGCTTCACCACTGGCAAGCGACCGATATTATGCTCGCCCATACGCCGAATGGCCGCCCACAATGGTTCGTCTGGCGCAATAGTGATGACCTCGCGCGTGCAAATATCGCCAACTGTCAACGCCTCTAATTTCGCCTCGGGGTCACCTACTGCCCGCTCATAAGCGCGCTGCAAATCGGTCATCGTGACAATACCATATAGCAGGCCATCATCATCCAAAACACATAAAGAACTCGTATGCTGTTTGCGCAATTCGCGGCGCAATTCTTCCAGCGTGGCGCGGTAATGAATTGTAGGCGGTGGTGTATGCATGGCCTCCCGTACTTGAATGCCCTGCATCAAATCAACATCGCGGCCAGGTTTGAGATGAATACCATGCCGCATCAAGCCAAGGTGATAGAGACCAGCTGGGCTGAAACGGTCAGCAAAAAAGACACTGAGCACGCTGGTGAGCATCATGGGCAAAATCAGCAAATAGTCGTTGGTTAGCTCAAAGACCAGCAAAATGGCGGTAATTGGCGCGCGCACCACCCCCGCCAACATGCCAGCCATGCCAGCAATGGCATAAGCCTGCGGCACACCCATCACATACTCTGGCAAAAATAGCGCCATCAGATGGCCGAAAGCGCTCCCCAACATGATGCCGATGAACAACGTAGGGGCGAAAACACCGCCAACGAAACCGCCAGCGACGCTGACCGCCGTCATGAGTAATTTGGTGAATGCCAGCGCAATGAGGAAGATAATGGTGAAATGTGCCTCGCCACTGAGCACTTCATGCATCACGTGCTCACCCGCGCCCATAATTTGGGGGAAGAAAAGCGCCACCAACGCCACCAACGCACCCGCCAACGCTGTTTTGGCTAGTGGTGAAAGCTGTATGCGCTCATGCCAAAAATCATGCTGCCAATAAATCACACGGATAGTGATGGCCGCAATGGGCGCAAGTAACAGGCCCAATAAGGCATAAAGCGGCAACTGGGTGGGATTGCCCAGCGCAAAATGCAAACCGCCAAAAATGGGATTTGCGCCACGCACGCCCTGTGTAAATG
>DAOTWU010000100.1:0-6023 GCA_034435735.1 Anaerolineae bacterium
CCCTTTTACCAGAAATTGGGCTATGACGTTTGGGCTATGTTGGACGATAGGCCGAAAGGGTATGCTTACTATTACTTGCGCCGCCAACGCATACACCAACCCGTGCCGCCCGATGTTGAATTGGTGAAAGACCCACCTAAAGCGGATGTAAAAGCGGTGCGGCAAGGGCTTATCGCCTATAGCGAACAATTTGTTCATACCGTGCCCCATCGCATCGCCATTTTTGCGCGACCACCATCGGGGCAGGCTGGTGATGGGCAAATTCTGGCGGGGCTGTATGGCGTGGTGGCGTGGGATTGGTTCGATTTGCAATATCTATGGGTGGAAGAAGCCTTGCGCGGGCATGGCGTCGCTAGCCAAATGTTAGAGATGGCCAAAGCGCAGGCCGCCCGCTATGGGGTGCGCCGCATTGTGACCGATACTGCCAGTTTTCAAGCGCTCCCTTTTTACCAGCGGCACGGATTCACGACTTTCGGCACGCTACCCGACCGACCGCCAGGTTATATAAGCCACTTTTTGAAATATGATGAAGGGGAAGCTAATGTTAGAAATTATTAAAGAAACGCCCGACGGTGATATTCGCCCTGTCCCCCTGCTATTTATTCACGGTGCATGGCATGGCGCATGGTGCTGGCAGCCGCATTTTCTGCCCTATTTTGCCCAGCAAGGCTTTCAGTCTTACGCCATGAGTTTCCGCAATCACGGCAAAAGCAACAGTCGCGGGTCGATAAACCTCGTAGGGGCGTGGGATTATGTGGAAGACGTGAAGCAAGCTGTCGCGCAAATCAACAACGAAACCGGCGCCATGCCCGTACTCATCGGGCACAGTATGGGCGGCTATGTCGTGCAAAAATATCTGGAAGTGCAGCCTGCGCCCGCCGCTGTGCTACTGGCTTCTGTGCCTGTTGGCGGCTCATTTCGTTTAGTGCGGCGCATGCTTTGGTACTTGCTACGCAAGCATCCGCTGCGCTTATTGCAAATGCTCTTGCTGTTAGACCAAAAGCAGGTTGTTGCTACTGTTGAACAGGTGGCATACTGGTTTTTCCATCCCGATACGCCCATCGAGCATATTGCCCAGTACCAATCTTTTCTACAGTCAGAATCAATGCGCATCCTGTTTGATACAGCCTTTTTCCAGCGGCCTCGCCCAGAACTCGTCCGCCCGACGCCCATGCTAGTCGTTGCCGCAGAGCAAGACCGCGTGTTCAGCGTTGCCGAACAGCACCAAACCGCGTTGGCTTATAAAGTGTCGCCCGTGGTCGTCCCCAATATTGGGCATGATGTGATGCTAGAGTTAAATTGGGAAGCCGCTGCCGAACGTATTGCCAAATGGTTGGGCGAACAAGGCTTTTAGAACAGCAGCCTAAGCCCCATCAGCAGTAGGGCGATGAGCACAAGTTGGCGAAAACGTTGGGGCTTAATATAGCGTTCTATGGTTGTGCCTAGCACAAAAGCCACAATCATCAGCGGGAAGGCGAAGACAAAAATGGTCAAAATGTTCTCGGTATAGTTGCCGCTTGCCCAATGGGTGAGCACAACCATAATCGCCGTGAACATGGTGAAGGCTTGAAAATTGCTTTTGAATTTGGCCACATCCCAGCCCCGCCCATAGGCATACATGATGAAAGGTGGGGCGGCGATATTATATGCCCCCGTCAAAATACCAGAGATAAAGCCCGCGCCATAAGCCCATAGCGGATGCTTAAATGCTGGCATATTGAAGCTGCTCAGATTTATTAAAACATAGCCAATGACAACTAAGCCTAGCGTCGCCCGTACGAAATGCTCATCGACGACATCGAGCAAAAGCACCCCTAACGGAATGCCCACTGCCGCCGCCGCAATCAACGGCCATATATCCCGCAGGATTAACGCCCGACGGTAGCGTATCAGCAATAATAGCCGCAAGCTGATGCCAACCATAGCGACCAGCGCCGCCGCTTGGTCGACTGGCAAAAAGCCCACGAGCAGCGGCATGGAAAACAGGGCAAAGCCAAAACCAACTAAACTATGCAAAAAGGCGGCTGTGACAATGATGAGTAAGGCGGGCATAGGACTTTCCTTATATATGGGCATGACAAACCCACGCCTGCGGGTGTCGGGCAGGCGTGAGTGTAGGGAATAAAGATGAAGTGCTTGTTACGCAACAGGCGTGTTCTACTCTTTTGATGCGCAAAAGCCTCATTTGTTACATATCCCTAGCCGTTCAATAAGACCAGCGCCCCCATAATGGCGAATGCGCCCATTCCGGCGTGTACCAACATGGCCGCCCGTGTAGAGCCACTAGTCGCGCGGACACCGCCCAGTAATAGCCCACCAGCAAACGGGGCGATGAGTTCGCGCCATGCGCTAGTTTGGTCGAGGGCGGTTGGGTTGCCATAAATCAGTAAATGGAATACCGCATACAGGATTGCCGTCAGTACCAAGCCCGGCCAACCGCCAATTAGCGCCCGTAAATAGGGGTGCAACATCCCGCGGAAGAGGAGTTCTTCCGCAATGGGTTGGACGATGACCAAAAAGAGAACGGCCAGCACCCAGCCAGCTAGGCCGTATTGGGGGGCATAGGTGAGTTCTGCCACGACACTTGCTCCGCCCGTGCCAGCCAATACAATCAGGTCTACTAGTATGCCGAACCCAATCCCCAATAGCACCAAAAAGATGGCGGGTTGCTTGGTGGGTATTAGGCGCAGGGCGTTCAACTCTTTTTCATCGCGCCGCCGCAAGAAGTAGAGAAATCCCCCACCTATCACGCCGCCTAATGACCAGCCCAACAATAACACCATACTTGTATCTGCTAAGGGGCTGACGAGGGTGAAGAATATTTGCGATAGCATCGTGCCGATGAGCACCATCGCCAAAAACAGGGCAAAGAAGCTATTAAGCACATCAAAAAAGCGCCACGGTGGAGCTTCTTCTGCTTGCCCTAAGCGCGCCCGCCACCCCTGTGCCTCTATCTTCTTCTCTTTCTTCGCCATAGTGCCTCTCTATCTATTTGTTCCGTTTTGTATGCTGGTCATTGTAGGCCAGAAACGGCGCATCGTACAGCAGAAGGCCTGGGCTGGGTGTATAAAAAAGGGGCGCTTTTGCACCCCTGTATCTCAAACTATTTGATTTTCGTCCATGTGCCAGCGGCCTCGCCAGAGAAGCGGAACACCCCGATGGGCGTCTCTATATAGAACGCGCCTCCCTCTTCAAATTGGATTTGCCGCGCGCTTTGGTCAATGTTGTTAATCGCCCAGCCAATGGCGCTGTTCCATGTACCGATGGGCGCTAATGTGTTGTTATATGCCCAGTTGAAAATGCCTTGCGGGTCTAAAAAGCCGGCTGGCGCGCTACCACAGGCGCAAGGGTAGACCGTCACGCCATCCCATGTGTTGGCATAACGCATATAGCGGTTCGTTGTGCTATCTGCCCCCACGACGAAGTTACGCGCCCCGCCTATCCAAACCATAAAGCCGCGTTCGAAGGGTTGGAAAGCGCCGGGTAGAATTTCCGGTGGGCCAGAGGGGCAGTCGCTGCCAGCGGGTGCGAACTCGTTGCCGAAGAACCACGACGCCGCGCAAGAGATGGTGATGGGGATAGAGCGTGTGGCTAATTGCCCGCCGCGTTTGGCCACCAAACGGTAGATAATCTGGTCTTGTGCGCCGGCAGGAATGGCCAACACCAATTGACCAGTGGGGGTGCTGGTATAAATTGCCAGCGCGACGCCCTGCGCATTCAGCTCTTGAATTTCTACACCATCAGAATCGGTCGCCCATGATAGGGTGATTTCATCCCCTGGCCGCGCTTGCACAATGCTGCTGCTATAGCTCAAAATTGTTGGTTGTGCCGATGTTGGCGTGACGCTAGGCGTTTCGGTGAAGGTTGGCGTTGGCGTCAATGTCGGTGTGAAGGTCGGTGTATGGGTTGGCGATAGCGACGGTGTGAAAGTCAGCGTAGGCGTGGCTGTTGGCGTGAATGTCGCTGTGGGCGTGTTGGTTGGCGATGGTGTAATCGTTGGTGTGTGCGTTGGTGATGGCGTATAGCTAGAAGTTGCTGTGGGTAATTGCGCCACCGTGGGTAATGGCTCTTCTGTTGGCGCGGTGTTACACGCAGCCACTAAAAGCGTTACAATGATGAACATGAATAAAACCGATTGCATTCGCATAAGCCCACTCCACCAAACCAGATGATAACGTTAAGACACAGCTTAATTATAACATTGATGCTCTTTTTAGCCGCTTGCACTTCTACAGAACCCCCTGACGTTTTGCCAACGTTGGCCATTTTGCCCAGCCCAACACCCGCCCCTGCTTCTCCGTTGCCGCCAACCAGCACACCCAGCCCCGTACCCACCGCCACCATCACCCCCACGCCCAGCCATACCCCAACATTGCGCCCGACCGCTACCGC
Organism: Anaerolineae bacterium; assembly: GCA_034435735.1. Lineage (GTDB taxonomy): Bacteria > Chloroflexota > Anaerolineae > Aggregatilineales > Phototrophicaceae > S146-30. The sequence goes on from DAOTWU010000100.1 coordinate 4,393, forward strand.
CACCGCGACTGCGACGCCAACGCTGCGCCTGAGTTTGACGCCCTCTATCACCCCGACGCTATTGCCAGATGTGTTTGTATTTGGCCAATCGGTAGTGGGGCGCGATTTGCTGGCCTATCGAGTGGGGTGGGGTTCAAATTTGATTTTCGTCATTGGGGGTATTCACACCGGCTTTGAAGCCAACACGGTTGATTTGGTGGAAGCGATGATTGACCATTACCGCCGCAACGCTGGGGAGATACAAAACGGCCTTAGTTTTGTATTCATCCCCCTGCTCAACCCCGATGGTTATACATTGGGGCGGGTAGAGCGCGGGCGCTTCAACGCGCATCAGGTGGATTTGAACCGTAACTGGGGCTGTAACTGGACAGAAGAAGCCTACTGGCGCGAAGAGCGTATCAGCGCTGGTGCTGCGCCCTTTTCCGAGCCAGAGACCGCCGCCCTCGCTGCACTTATCAATGATTTGCGCCCGTCAGCAGTCATCTTTTACCACGCTGCTGCTAATGGCGTTTTTCATGGCGAATGCGAGGGGCAAGATGCGGGCGCGGCAGTTTTAGCGATGCGTTATGGCGAAGTGTCTGGTTATCCCTATGGCCAACCTTTTGATAAATACCCCGTTACCGGTACGGCCTCCGAATGGGTGGCGAGCTTGGGCATCCCCGCGCTAGAAGTAGAACTGGCCACCGCTGATGACATTGAACTTTCGCGCAATGTGCGCGGGCTGAATGCAGTCCAACTTTGGGTGCTGGGTCGCTAGATATGTTATATTCATGCCGTTAACGATCTTCACAACACAGGGAGGAGACTTTCATGGGAGTAGAACCCATTCGTTTGGCGATTTGGGGCGCGGGCATATTCACCCGTACCGCTCATATCCCTTCAATTTTAGCGCTTGGCGACCGTTATAAAATTGTGGCTATTTGCAGCCGCACTGAAGCATCGGCTAAAGAAGCGGCGGCAGTTGTCCCGTACGAAGTTGACATTCTCACTGACCCCGACGCGATGTTAGCGCGCGAGGATATTGAAGCGGTGGATATTGTTCTGCCAATTGCTCTATTGCCCGATGCTGTTATCAAGGCGCTAGCGGCGGGTAAGCACGTCATCAGCGAGAAGCCTGTCGCGCCGACGGTTGCCGCAGGCAAAGAGCTATTGCAACGCGCTGCCGATTATCGCGAGTATCATTGGATGGTCGCAGAAAATTACCGCTATGACCCCGCCACTGTCCGCGCTGCGGAGTTGGTGCGGTTGGAAAAGCAAATCGGGCGGCCTTTGGTCTGTGATTGGAGCGTGTATATTGATTTAGGGCCACAAAACCCCTACTACCATACCTCATGGCGGCGTGATGAGAGCTTCCCCGGCGGGTTCGTCCTCGATGCAGGCGTGCATTATATCGCCACACTGCGCTACATTCTCGGCGAGATTGATGCCGTCAGCGCCCAGAGTGCGGCTTTCCGCCCAGACCTCCCGCCATTAGATACGCTCGCCGCCACGCTACACTTCACCCGCGGCGTTGTTGGCTCGTTCCTCATCACCTTCTCTGCGGGTGCGTCGTGGCCAATGCCCCTGCATATTGTCGGCCAGCGCGGTACGATTACCACCCAGCGCAACTTGCTGGAATACCAGCGCCATGG
>DAOTWU010000101.1:0-3572 GCA_034435735.1 Anaerolineae bacterium
TTCCCGCAGGGACACGTTCCCAACCATAATCAGCGGCGAGCTGGGTGAAATCAATATAGTAGCCCTGGGGCATTTCACTACGCAAACGCCCGCCTTGTGTATAGGCCTCTATATCGCCAGATTGAGCGCTCAAGAAATCCCATGGCATACGGCGCAATGGCTCACCAAGTTGGCCATCTTGCGCATCTTCGGCAACGCGTACATAAACACGCCAGTAAGTTTCTAGGCCAATATCTTCGCGCACAATTTCGACAGGGGGCGGGAAACCATAAATTGAGTCACGGCGTATAGAGAAAGCCCGACCCGTTTTATGCCAATCGCGGGGGGATTCTCCCGGTTGTGGTGGGCGGTCTGTATCCCAGAAAGCATCTTCTAACTGACCGAGGAAATCCCAACCAGCCTCGTCTAGCACACGTTCTCGTAGGGCGTTGAATGAATCGTTAACACGATCGCTCAAATAAGCCAGCGGCGCATTTACGCCAGAGAGGTCGCCCAAGCCATATTTACCGTTGCGGTTTAAGCTAGCTTGTTCGGTATAAAGCGGTTCAGTTTGTGCAGGCTCTAGCCCACCAGAATTAACAAAAGCGGCGGGAAGTGGAGCAGAAGTCCATGATGGCCCAGCTGCACCAGATTGAACAGCAATGATGGATGTGGGCGCACCTGCTACGTTGTAAGGCATAGCAAATAGATGTGTGCCATCAATGGTATCTGCAGCGAACACCAAACTTAAACCATCGGGGGACCATGAGGGCGTATGCCCTGCCCCAAGTACGGTAGGGGTTGCGCCGGGATTATGTGCTGGTTTAACGAATACTTTCTCCACGCCATTATCCAGGGCGCTATAAGCGATGAACTGGCCATCGGGTGACCATGAAGGGTAATCTTCAAAGCGTTCTGGCGTGTTCGTCAAATTAAATACTTCACCAGTATCCAGCGAAAAGATGTAAATATCCTGATTGCCATCGCGCCAAGAAACAAACGCAATTTCGCGCCCCAAAGGCGACCACGCAGGAGAGAAATCCGGCGCTGGATGGGTCGTTAACGCTTGCGGTGGTTGAGAGCCATCGACAGGCAAAACCCAAATGTCTAAATTGCCATTCTGATAACTTTCATAAACCAACCATTCACCACTATCGGGACTCCATGCAGGCCTGGCTTGGAATGAAATATCGAAAGTCATACGCTGGGTTTCATTCGTGATGACATTGTAAATATAAATATCCCAATTACCATCCCGATGAGAAGCAAAGGCTAAACGAGTACCATCTGGTGACCATGCAGGGTCACGATCGTCGGCGGGATCATTAGTTAAACGCAGCGGCGGGTGGGTATTACCAACGCCAACAGCCCAAATATCAGTTTGCCCATTTTCGCGGATAGTGTAGGCAATGGTGCCGCGAACTTGTAAAAATTCAGGAACAGGGGTTGCGGTGGGAATAGGTGTATTTTGAACACTACTGATGGGGTTGGTTGTCGGTTCTGGTTCATTAAGCAGCACGCTACCAGCCGGGTTAACGACACTTCCCGGAACAACTGGTCTAGCTGAGCGAGCTGGGTCAGTGGCATAGAGAATGACGCCAATCACAACAATGCCCAACAGAATGAAGAAGCCGCTGAGTACGCGATTGCTGGTGCGTAAGGGGTCTTCAATGACAAGCTGCTCAACTACAGGTACATCTTGCGGCTTGGGATGCGCCATTGTACCAGTTACAGGTGTGCCTGCCGCGCTTGCAGCAACAGTCTTTGCAGAGCGTGCACCTGTCCGCACGGCAGAGCCGGAAGCTCGCCCCAATAAGCGGAACAGTACCACGCCAATAAAGCTGATAAACGCCCAAACACGCAGCAACGCGCCGCGAATAATGCCCCATATGAAAGCTAAAATGCCTTTGATAATTGCTAATAAACGGCGTACACCACCCAACAGCAGGGTTACAAGTCCAACTATCAGTGTGAAAATCACCCCTAATATCGAACCAGCACCGCCGCCTGCACCATAAACAAAGAGGTGAACACCATCAAACGCAGTTTGAACCAAAGCACTGCTAAACTTAAGAATAAAGAGGCCTAGTTTGTCTGTTAAACGATATGCACGTATGAGCATATAAGCCAATCTTTTTCCGCAACGAGTTTCACGATACGTTGTGAATTGTACTTGCAAACCAGCATGCAAGCAATTGGCAGCGGGTATTTTTTGCAAGGGCAATTGTAAGCATCTCGTTTGTCTCAGCACAAAGATTGTAGTATTTTTAATGACAACACATAGAGGAGGGCCGGAAAATTGGCGGAAAAAAGGCTTGTTCTTCACGTTCGCTTTTTCATTACTTTGAGCATCGTGCTATTACTGTTCATATCTGCATCGGCGCAAGCTGATGATGAACTCACACACGTGGTACAGCCAGGAGAAAACCTATTTCGTATTGCGCTGCGTTACGGCGTGAATATGGATGAACTGGCCGCATACAATAACATTGCCAACACATGGCAAATTTACTCCGGACAAGTGCTAAAAATACCCGGGATAGATGCGCCAACTGATGCGGAAATTGTTGAAAATCCCTTAGTGGCTGGAACGCCCATTACACATGTTGTTCAGCGAGGCGAAACGCTAGGGGTGATTGCGCAACAATACGGCACCACAATAGAGCAAATTTTACAAGCAAACCAAATTGATAACCCCAATCGTATTTTGGTTGGGCAGACGCTACAAATCTGGTCTACTGAAAGTGCGGCGTTAGAGATGGAAGTGGCAGCAGAATCCACCACGCCAACAGCAGCCCCGACTATTGAGCACGTCGTCCAACGAGGGGAGACGCTCAGCGATATTGCGCGTCAATACGGGGTTGATTGGCCAACACTGGCGCAAGTGAACCAATTATCCAGCCCCAATCAAATTTATGCAGGACAAACTTTGCTCATCCCCCAATCTGATGGAATGCCGGATGATTTTGGCATCTTGGAAGTGCCGCAAACCTATAGTGACCCAGGAGCAACCATCACCACAGGCAAACAAATCGTTGTCGATTTGAGCGATTCAACTATTTACGCCTACGAGAATGGCCAGCTGATACGCTCTGCAATTGTATCAACGGGCTTACCAGCTACGCCTACAGTTGTTGGCGATTACAACATTTATTTGAAATTAGATGCGCAGACAATGAGCGGGCCAGGTTATTATTTACCCGATGTACCTTGGGTGATGTATTTCTATCAGGGGTATGCCGTACACGGCACATATTGGCATAACAACTTTGGCCAGCCAATGAGCCATGGTTGCGTCAATTTACCCATTGATGAAAGCGCGTGGTTCTATAATTGGGCGCCATTAGGAACGCCGGTGCATGTGCAATATTAAACAGTAAAGCAAGGGCGGCTGAGGATGTCGCCCTTTATGCTTCTGCGCCAGCGAGGCCTAGCGTTACGGCCTGTGCTTTCATAGCATCGAGAACAAATTGAATATGCTCTTCAAGAGGGATGCCAAGCGCTTCGGTAGCGTGTTCGATTTCTTCTCGATTAACGCCGGCAGCAAAAGCTTTGTCTTTCCACTTCTTTTTGATGGATTTCAATTTGACATC
>DAOTWU010000102.1:0-2974 GCA_034435735.1 Anaerolineae bacterium
AGTTGGTTCAAGGGCGCTTCACGATTGAGCGCCAAATGAGAAAACCCGCAGTGACGGGCTACTTGGCGCACCAAATTTCCTTACCAGATGCAATCGCCCTGCCCCTATTGCGGGTTATCAAGGTCGTAGATATTACGTTGGTGAAATTGCGCATCCTTCATTCAACGGGTTTAGTGGTATATGCACGCAAACCCGCTTAATGTTATAACCCCAGCTGCTCAGAAATCACCTGGCGCAATTCCGTAATGCGGTAGGGCTTGGTCATATAAACGGCAATATCCTGAAACTTGCCTATAAGACGGTTAGCGGGGTCAGTAAAAGCCGTTGTGACAATGACTTTAATGCCTTCCGCACGGACACGCTCTTTTATCACATCTAACACTTCCCACCCATTCATGCCAGGCATAGCAATATCGAGCACAATTAAGTCCACATGATTTTGTTCCAACCAATCCAGCGCGGCTTCCCCCCGATGCGCGTGGTGAATATGGATATTGGGCAAAGCGCGTAAAGCAAGCATCATCATCTCGGCCAATTCGACCGTATCTTCAACGATGAGAATAGTTTTATCTGCCATGTATCACCAACAACTAACCTCTGTGTCCTACTTTTAGGCTAGTTTATAACAAAATTGTATTACGTGCAGTTCGCCGCTACATCCTGAATACGCCGTAATGGGTTTCGCTGCTGACTTGGTTTGCGGCAGCACTGAGCGCTAAGGCGAGAACGCGGCGTGTCTCTGTTGGGTCTAATATACCATCATCCCACAGGCGAGCCGTTGAGTAGTAAGGGTTACCCTCACGTTCATATTTTTCCAGAATAGGGCGCTTAAAGGCTTCTTGCTCTTCTGGCGTCATATCTGGTAAACCGCGTCGCGCTAACTGGTCACGCTTCACAGTTAACAAGACATTGGCGGCCTGCTCTCCACCCATCACGCTGATACGGGCATTAGGCCACATCCATAAAAAGCGGGGGCTATAGGCACGACCGCACATGCCATAATTCCCCGCGCCAAAGCTGCCGCCGATGATAACTGTGAACTTGGGCACAGCAGCATTAGCAACAGCATGCACCATTTTTGCGCCATCTTTAGCGATGCCGCCCGCCTCATATTCACGCCCCACCATGAAGCCCGTGATATTTTGCAGGAATACTAGCGGGATATTGCGGGCGGTGCACAACTCGATGAAGTGCGTTCCTTTAAGGGCACTCTCGCTGAAAAGCACGCCATTATTGGCAATAATGCCGACAGGATAGCCCTCAATATGGGCAAAGCCACAAACCAGCGTTGTGCCATAGTTAGCTTTGAATTCACGCAGGCGACTGCCATCAACAATTCGGGCAATGACCTCGCGGACATCATAGGTTTCGCGGAAAGTTTGGGGGATAATGCCGTAAAGCTCCTGCGGGTCATATTGCGGCTCTTCTGGCGGCCGAACTGCCCAATCCACCCGCTTTTTATAGTTCAACGTGGCGACAATATCGCGGACAATCTGCAGCGCATGTTCATCGTCTTCGGCGTAATGATCGGCGACGCCGCTCACACGAGTATGGACATCTGCACCACCTAGTTCTTCGGCTGTGACCTCTTCGCCAGTGGCGGCTTTCACTAATGGCGGACCGCCAAGAAAAATCGTGCCAATACCCTTAACAATAACAGTTTCATCAGACATCGCGGGCACATAAGCACCACCAGCAGTACAGCTCCCCATCACAGCAGCAATTTGCGGGATGCCTGCGGCGCTCATTGTGGCTTGGTTATAGAAAATCCGCCCAAAGTCATCGACATCGGGGAACACTTCATCTTGCATAGGTAAAAACGCCCCACCACTATCTACAAGATAGATGCAGGGGAGGTGATTTTCTAGCGCCACCTGCTGGGCGCGTAAGTGCTTTTTGACCGTCAGCGGAAAGTAAGTGCCGCCTTTCACGGTGGCATCGTTCGCTACAATAAGGCATTCCACGCCGCTTACACGGCCAATACCGGTCACAATACCGGCGCCAGGCGCTTCACCATTATAAACATCCCAAGCGGCTAAGGGAGACAGCTCTAGAAAAGGCGCGCCGGGGTCAAGCAGGCGGTCAATGCGGTCACGTACGAAAAGCTTGCCTTGTTCTTTATGGCGCTCATGGGCATGGGGTGGCCCGCCTTGCCGCACTTGCGATAGGCGCTCTCGTAACTCTTGGGCGAGTTTTTGGTTATGGGCGGCGTTAGCCTTAAATTGTGGGTCGTTGGGGTTTACATGCGATTCAATGATTTCCACAGTGCAATCCTTAGGCTGTTATTCAGATGATCGACTTAGCCCCTATTTTACAAGGCGATGGCATCCCCCTATAGCCAAAGGCATTGTTTAATTTATACGTTCTCACTGTGGTATTCATCACCATAAAAAGACCACAATGGTTCACAAAGGGTTTGATTTTATCACTAAAGCGTGTTATAGTGGGTCACAAGCATTCATTTGTAGTTAAAAAAGGCCTCTAAATGTTGTAACAACAGCCTACCCGCGCACCACCGCTAGATTATTGCTCAAAACATGTCGAGTTAAGTGGTGGCACTTGTGTGTCGCCTAGTTTTGTATTGCCAGAAGGAACAACATTTGGAGTAGTTATATGAGTATTACCATCCGAGAATTCAAACCCAGTGGCGCGGATTACGCCATCCTCGCTGATTTACTTACCCGTGTATGGCCAGAACATCCAGAGACTGCTGCTGACCTCAAAAACACCGACGATATGCGGGCGAAACATCTCGTGATAAGGCGATTTTGCGCTGAAGTTGATGGCGTGCCCGTTGGTTATGCCTCGTTTGGGCATATGATGTGGCTCTATGACCCGCAGCGCTTTTTCATCACCGGTGGCGTTGTTCAGGAGTTTCGCCAACGAGGTGTGGGCAAGGCGCTCTATGACCATATGCTGAAATGTGTTGAGGATGAATATAGTGGCAACGAGCTACATACTTGGACAACCGATG
>DAOTWU010000103.1:0-7399 GCA_034435735.1 Anaerolineae bacterium
GAACGGCTGGCACAAGTTGTGCCGAATGTGGATGATTTACTAGAATATGAGCAAGCTAAACAAGTTGGTGAATGGGCGTGCATAGGGGAAAAACCTTGCCCCTTATTGCGTGACAAACGCTGTTCGGTTTATGAACATAGGCCACACAGCTGCCGAATGTACCCGCAGTTTACGCCTGATTTTAGGTGGGTTGTCGGTGATATGCTTGAGGGAGCGGGATTGTGTCCAATAATTTACTATACGCTGGATGTGGTTCAAGCACGTATAGACGAGCTATATCGTGATATTGAGGGTGAGGAGTAACCCCACCCTCAACGTTCAATATCTATCAATGTGCCCCAAAACTCCCTAAGAACCCGGTAGCTTGCCCTAGCCCCCAGCGCTCAGGATAACGTTCTTCCAACCAACCGGTGAGGTCAAAATAAACAGGGTGAACAAGGTCAGCTATATCAATAAGCATTAAGCGAGAGAAGGGTGTATCGCCAACATCTTGCGATTCACCTCGACATAGAACTGTAGCAAGCAACACATTATCTGGCCCAAACTCTGCATATTTGGTCAAATAGAAAGCACACTGGGCTTCCGCATTCCAATAACGCTCTACATCTGGCAGGTCAAAGGGGGAAAGGTGTTGAAATAGAGGCGCTGTGGGGTTGTCTTGGTGAATATTACGGTAAATGTCGCCATCTAGCACAAAGCCAAAAATACGGTTATAGGTAATGCTATAAGCGCCAGATTGAATACATTGCGGGCCACTGAGTTCGGGGGTTGAACATTCTCGATAAGGTCTGGCACTCCCCTGTTCTGTACAAATAGCAATTTGCCCATCATCGCTGAAATCTAGATGAGCACATCCGTTGATTCCCGCGCTGGCTAAATCAAATGGCCAATAATCTTCACCCGCAACAAAACCCGCGGCAGTCCCATCTGGGCTATTGGCATCTAGTGCCATCACTACGGGAAAGGCATTAGCGTTCTCACTAAGCTCTAGCCCACCAAAACCTTGAAGCCACGGACATTCATCCCCATGGACATCAGTCTCACCATCGACAGATGTGCTATGAAAGGTTACAAGACTGGGATTACCTGGTACGGGAGCAGGGTCTTCACCATTGCAAAAGCGGGTGTCTAACCCATGCTCAGGGTTAATACCACCTAACACCATCTCCACCCTTTGGACAACTTGCCCATCTGGAGATAATGTCGCTACATATAAATCTTGATAGCGACTGTTACGATTGCATCCTGGATCATCACTTCTTGTTTGGCAGTCATTGAAGTTCGAAAAGACCAGCTGATTATCTGAAAGCCAACGCGGCCACTGCCCCAAACTATTGAAGGTTTGCCCATCTGTAATAGGAGTTACTGCTCCTGTATTGAGATTAAAGACATAGATATGCCGAAACTTAAATTCTCCGCTATCAGCAGCAGCCATAAAGGCGAGTAAATCCCCTGATGGATTTACTGATGGCATAACAGCGGGAACACCTGGCAACACTTCAGAGATGCCGTCATCCGCAATTTGCACATTTAAGCCCCCATCATTATCACGTGTAAACGTAACCGGTAGGCTATAAATACGACACCCTTCTACTTCACCAAAGGTGCAACGCACAGCGCCGTTGTCTGATATGGTGAGATATAAGACAGTTTCCGTTTGAGCAGGAGCACTATGTAAAAATGGCACAGAGAGGAGTATAAGAAAGATAACGGCAAACTTCTTCATTGTGTCCCCTTTAAGCTAAGCGACACTTTCATTGTAAATGAAAAATAAGGGGGTAATAATTAAAGGAACAAAAAGCGGGTTACGATCAACCCGCTTCGCTCTTTATATCAGTTGCTCAGAAAACGCTTTATGAATCCCCGTGAGTAAATCATCGGCAGAGCGCACATGTGCAGCACAATCCACCAATAGATAGCGCCCCTCATGACGCGGATTAGCATGAGTATAGGTTGCTAATCGCAAGTATTGGCTATTTACCAGCTGATAACCACCCCGACAGCCAATATGACCAGCGACAAGCACTTGAACAGGGTGGGAACTAATAGCGGAAATATGCTCTAAAAATTGGGCGGTCACAGTATTATGCGCATTAAGGCCAATCGAGCGCTCATGCTGCGTAAAAAATGTATCCCACAACAATTGCCATCCGGGTAAGTCCGCATTCAAGAATAAAGAGCGCGCTAGATGCAAATAGCGCGGGTCTTCGGGGCCAGATACGGCCAAATAATAGCGGGCTTGTTCTAAATATGCAGGGCTACGACGAGCGGCCTCTATATCTACTTCCCGTCCCACTTGAGCATCAACTATTTCTAGCAATGCATCATGGTCAAAAGTCAACAGTTGGGCCGCCACTTCTACAGAATTCACCGCAGGAGAACAACCCGCGTGGGTAAACAAAATGCCGCCCCGCGTCCGCGCATAAAATGGCAAACCCTTGAGAAAGTCGATAACGTCATCACGTGTATAGGGAGACGTATCTTCATCTAACTGTGCTAAAGCAGCTTCGAAGCGCGGGGTATATTCGATATTTCCAGAAGCCAGTGAAATACCATAGATATGCGGTAACTCATGGTTACCCAATAGCATAATCACAGTATCTGCCCCTAACTCTTGTTGCAAGCGCATCACATCAAGCAACATGGGAAGGCTAGCATCAGACTCAGGGGCTTCAATCGTATGAATTAAATCGCCACAAATAATAAGGCGATCAACTTCTCCCTTTTGGTATAAGGTAAGAAAGCGATCGCGCAACCATTCATAAACAGGACCAGCACCATGCAAATCAGTAACCACCATCGCGGTGCCGTCATCCAAATCAACGATACGTTTTTGTTGTGACAAAAATCGCTCCTAACGTGGTAGCATGAAAACAACACCCATTATAATCTCCCAAGCGAGTGAAATCTGGTAGCCTCGATTAACAATATCTCGGTTCATAGTTGCTAAAACCGCGCGGGTTAAGGCTAAGGCAATGTGAGCTATACCCAATAAACGAAAGGCTTCGGATGTACCGATCAACATAGCACCCAAACCTAACCCAATATATAAACCACCCCATGAAATGCGTATTTCGGCCTTACCATTGGTGGAAGACGCATCTAAACCCGCCATCTGTGCCAAGCGAGCGGGTTGTATAAGGGCAATCACACCAAACGCAACCAGCAATAAAGCAGCAATTGTCTGCAATGAAGCGACCAGTGAAACGAACATGTGTATCCTCCTCTTAAAATTAAAACGAGGCAAGCCTCATAAAGCTCACCTCGCTTCATTATGCGTTATGTTGTATTAGAACGACGTTTTAATTATAGCCCAGAACATCGACAACAGCGCGGACAGCATTGGCGCTATTCTCTAGCATCGCTTTTTCTTCGTCGTTCAGTTCCATTTCGATAACACGCTCGACACCACCAGCACCCAGCACTGCGGGCACACCGATGAAGAGGTCGTTATAACCATATTCGCCTTGCAGATAAACAGCACTGGGGATAACGCGCTTTTGGTCTTTGAGAATGGCTTCTACCATTTCAACAGTACCAGCAGCTGGGGCATAGTAGCCACTGTAGCCCAGCAAGCCAACAATTTCGCCGCCGCCCTTGCGGGTGCGTTCAATAATTGCCTGAAGTTTATCTTCGTCAATCAATTCGCGAACTGGAATGCCGGCTACAGATGTGTGGCGGGGAAGCGGCACCATTGAATCGCCGTGACCGCCAAGCACAATACCGTGAATATCGCGGACGCTGACACCAAGCTCCATCGCCAGGAAAGTTTTATAGCGAGCGGTATCTAGCGCGCCAGCCTGACCGATAACACGTTCGCGGGGGAAACCGCTTTCGTGCAGGGCAACATGGCACATAGCATCAAGCGGATTCGAAACAATAATGATGATGCTGTTCGGCGAGTATTTGGCAACTTGTTGAGTTACTGAAGCAACGATTTTCTGGTTGGTCTTAACCAATTCATCGCGGCTGGGATATTTACCAGTGACAGGGTCTTTACGACGTGGCACACCGGCAGTAATAACCACAACATCGCTATCCGCTGTATCTTCATAACTGCTCGTGCCAGTGAGCTTGAGGTCAAAATTCATCACAGGGCCTGATTCAGCGAGGTCTAGCGCCTTGCCCTTGGCCACACCTTCTTTATCGGGAATTTCTACTAAAACAACATCAGCCAATTCCTTGCTGGCAATCCAATGGGCGGCTGTTGCGCCAACATTACCAGCACCCACAATAGTAACTTTTTTACGAGCCATAGTTGAATCAATCTCCATTCAGTCAATAGAGCAAACCGACTTACAGGATGGCATAGGTTGATTGTTAGCTCAAGGGCGGAGATAGATACCCCGCCCTTTTTCGTTCAACCTAGCCAACCCATGTTAGCTATAGACCATTCATCATGCGCAATGCACTATGCTTTTGGGCCACCGGAGAGAATTTCCGGGTCAGCTTGGTCAGCAAAATTCTCGAAATTCTTGCGGAACATTTCCGCCAACTCACGCGCTTTAGCATCATAAGCTTCAGGGTCTGCCCATGTGTTACGCGGGTTCAAAAGCTCATCCGGCACATCCGGCACTGTGGTAGGAATCATCAGGCCGAAGAACGGCTCTTCCACAAATTCCACACCATCCAGCTCACCGTTGAGCGCCGCATTAACCATACGGCGGGTGTACTTAAGCTTCATACGCTCGCCAACGCCATAGGGGCCACCAGTCCAGCCGGTATTAACCAACCATACCTTGACGTTGTGGCGTTTAATCTTCTCGGCTAGCAGCTTAGCGTATACTGTCGGGTGCAGTGGCATGAAAGGTGCACCGAAGCAAGCGCTGAAAGTCGCCTGTGGCTCGGTGACACCGCGCTCTGTACCAGCAACCTTTGCTGTATAACCACTGATGAAGTGATACATCGCCTGTTCTGGAGACAGCAAGCTGATTGGCGGCAAAACACCAAATGCATCAGCGGTCAAGAAAACGATGTTTTGTGGATGCCCCCCCATACCCGTTTCGCTGGCATTGGGGATATAGAAAAGTGGATAGGAAGCACGGGTATTCTGCGTATAACGCGCATCATCGAAATCCGGGTTACGGAAGTCGTCTAGCACGACATTCTCTAAGATAGTGCCAAAACGCTGGGTTGTGGCGTAAATCTCCGGCTCAGTTTCTGGGCGGAGGTTAATGGTCTTAGCATAGCAACCGCCTTCAAAGTTGAAGACGCCATCATCGCTCCAGCCATGCTCGTCATCGCCGATTAAGGTGCGAGAAGAATCAGCACTCAGGGTAGTTTTACCCGTACCGCTCAAACCGAAGAAGATGGCTGTATCACCATTCGGCCCGATATTCGCCGAGCAGTGCATGGGCATAATGCCTTTTTGCGGCAACAGGTAATTCATGACGGAGAAGATGCCCTTCTTCACCTCACCAGAATACAGCGTGCCGCCGATGAGAATCATGCGCTTCTTCATATTGACCAGAATGAACGTACCCGTGCGAGTGCCGTCTTTTGCAGGGTCAGCCTGCAACGTGGGCGCAGCTAATACTGTAAACTCTGGACGGTGCTCTGCTAGTTCTTCTGGTGTTGCCCGTACGAACATATTCCAGGCGAACAGGGCATGGTAGGCCACTTCGCTCACAACGCGAACTGGTAAGTGATAACGGGGGTCTGCGCCAGCAAAAGCATCAAGTACAAACAGCTCATCACGTTGCTGCAGATGATCAACAACTTTGCGGTGCAGGCGTTCGAAAACTTCTTCCGATACAGGCTGGTTGATGTCTCCCCACCAAATTTGGTCGCGGGAAGTTTCTTCTTCTACGACAAACTTATCCTTTGGGCTGCGCCCGGTATATTGACCGGTGAGTACACGCAATGCCCCCTGTGCGGTGAGAATAGCCTCGCCACGTTTAATAGCAAATTCATACAATTCGGGCGGAGTCAGATTCCAGTGTACTTTGGTGTTGTCACCAAGTTGTAACCCCACAACGTCTAAGCCAACCGGACTGTGTTTCGATTTAGTCGCAACCATAAGTGTTTGACAGTACAGGCTATACGATAATTCTTCTTCCTGTACCGCCATTCCTCCTTTCCCCGTGATGCGAGCGAAAATTAGCTTCTACACAGCCAATTATAGATGGTTGTTCTACCATGACAGGATAACAAAGTACACAGTACCCGTGTGACAGATGTCAACATTAATCGATTAAGTCTGTGAAAAATGTTGCAAACTGCCCAAAGCCACTAACCTTAAGGCGCTTTTTTAACGACAATTTTTCTGAAAAGTGCCCCACTCATGCACTTGACGCTTTGCAGGATAAACGGCACAATTGGGGCGATTCCTAACTCAGAGGCGTTGCAGCAAAAGGAGCGCATGTTTTATGACCACAGAGAGCAACCAACCCAGCAGAGGCGTCATCCTCGCTTTAGCATTCACGTCTGGCATTGGTTTTGTGATTATGATGCTGGCATTTGCCGCTGGCGTTATTGGCGCTATGGATGAAAATTCTTTCGGCTTGTGGCTGTTGTTTGGGTTCATTTTATTTGTTGGTGGCATTGGCGGATGGTTCGGGGTTGTGCAGCCGCACAAGCACTTCGATGACATCAATGTGCCCATGTATCACGGCCATCACGAGGAAGACGAGCACTAAAGCTGTATGTCTCGAGCTATACCAGAGCGCCAGCCAATCCATGACATTATACAGGGCTACCTACTCAACGTGGGTGAAGGAAAACGCCACTTTGCGCTGGCGCTCAATCCCCCCAAAATAACGCAAAATATGCAACACGGGCAATTTGTCGTCCGTTATGCCATCCCTTACTTAGGTAAACCCCATTATGCTATTGTGCCCGATTTAGTGGCGCTAGATTATGGCGACATCCTCACTGGCGAAGAAGCCTGGAACTTTTTGTTAAAGCGTAGCAATTTACACCCCCGCGCGGATGTTCTAGGGTATCGTAATGATGGCGTCGACGAACAAGTCACGGTCAAAATGCTGGACCTGGCTTTACCTATTCAAGTCTATCTTTATGAATCAGTAGATACTCGTATTCCGATTTGTCAATTAGAGGCAATCATTGCCTCAGAAGAGACACCTAGCATCGCCAGAATTTGCCAGTATCTTGTGCGCTATAATGATGATAAAGCGTGGTTAGAAACTCTATCCGTATAGCTATTCCAATTTGAGAATGTGAATAAACCTATGAATGATTTCAATGATGAATTAGATAGCATATTTGCCGATGACTGGCCAGAAGATCACCGCTCTGGCATTGTCGCGGTTATTGGGCGGCCTAATGTAGGAAAATCGACACTTATCAACCGCATACTTGGCGAAAAAATTGCGATTGTTGCTCCAAAACCACAAACGACACGCAAGCAGCAATTAGGCATTTACACAGTCGAAAAAGG
>DAOTWU010000104.1:0-3381 GCA_034435735.1 Anaerolineae bacterium
ATTCCGCTAGCTTGATGGAATATACTGGCATTGAAATTGAAGACCGCCTGTTGCCCTTCCTGCGTACTGTCGCCAAAGTCCTCATCATTGTGCTGGCCATTCTCATTGTTATTCAAGAATGGGGCTACGATGTCAGCGCCCTGATTGCCTCATTGGGCGTTGTCGGTCTGGCCTTTTCTTTGGCCGCTAAAGATACCGCCGAAAACCTCTTTGGGTTTAGCGCCATCGTCGCCGATAATCCCTTTGAAGTGGGGGACTATGTCGTCCTGCCAGAGGCGGAGGGCACTGTAGAGCATGTTGGCGTGCGTTCAACCCGCATTCGCACGTTAGACCAAGCGCTGATTGCCGTGCCCAATAGCAAAATGGCGCAGGCCGCTGTGGTGAATTGGTCTCGCCTCCAGCGCCGCCGTTATAACCACGTTGTTGGCCTCAGCTATGACACCGACAGCGCTCAGATGCGCCAATTTTTGGACCGCGTTCGCGAGATGTTGAAAGCGCGTGAACTGGTGGATGAAGAGAGTGTTTTCGTCCGCTTTGCCGAGTTTGGGGATAGTGCCCTGAATGTTATTATCCGCTGCTATTTACACGTAGCTGATTATAATGCTTATATGGAAGAGACCGAGGCAATACATCTCGCCATTATGGACATCGTCGCCGAAATGGGGCTAAGCATCGCTTTCCCCAGCACCTCAGTTTATATTGAGCGTATGCCCGATGGGGCGGCCAGTAAAGGTAGCTAGGTGGAACAACTGGATATAGAGGCGATTTTACAAGCGATAGAAACGTTATTCGAAAGCATCCCGCTGCGGTTGCTCATCGCTGCTGTATTGGTGCTGTTGATTTTCTTATTACGGCGTTTGTTGGCGCGCCTTTTCATTCAACCAATCCGCCGCTTTGTGCGCAAGCATAATACACAAATCGCTGATATGGCGATTGAGAAGCTGTTGCTGCCTTCTAACTTATTAGTTTTGGCGTTGGCTTTGTATATTGGGCAATGGGTGCTCCAGCCAGACCCTGCCACGACGTTATTTTTCCAACGGCTCACCAGTTCGCTGGTGATTGGCGCGCTGATTATGGCTGTCTATCGTCTGGTGATGTTATTCGTTTTCTCTAGCACGCGCCTTTTTCAGTTGACAGGACTATCGGTTGATGAGCGTCTATTGCCTCTCATCCGTACCGCTCTGAATATCATCATCATAACGCTGGCCACGATCATCATTTTGCAAGAATGGGGAATTGATGTCAGTGGTCTTATTGCTTCGTTGGGAATTGCTGGTTTGGCCATCTCCCTCGCGGCGCAAGAGACCCTCAGTAATCTGTTTGGCTTCAGCACGATTGTTGGCGATCGCCCGTTTGTAATTGGCGAATATATCATCACACCAGATGTGGAAGGCATTGTAGAACATGTCGGCATCCGTTCTACACGCATTCGCCAACCTAATCGCGCGATTGTCACCGTTCCTAATGCGATGCTGGCTTCCGCTGCTGTGCAGCGCTTTACCCGCCGCCGTATAGATTTCAAACTTGGCGTTACCTATAAAACTACTGCCGATGAGATGACAGCGCTCTTAGGGCGTTTGCGCACACTTTTGACCGAGCGCCCTAATGTGCTTGCGGATACAGTTGCCGTTTATTTTTCTGGCTTTGGCGATAGTTCGCTGGATATTAGCGTGTTCTGCGATGTCCGCTTGAGAAATTGGCGCGACTTCATGAACGAGCGTGAAGAAATTTATCTCGAAGTGATGCGCATCGTTGCCGAAATGGGGCTGAGCATCGCTTTCCCCAGCACCTCAGTTTATATTGAGAGTATGCCCGCTTCTACAACGGAGTAACCTATGCCACAAACGTTAGACGATTTAATGCGAGAGTTACAATTTGACCACAGCGATTTAGAGGCGAACCGCTACGGGGAGTTGGGCGAAAATCAACGCACTCGCCTGCGTCAAATGCGAATGCGCTATCTCATTGGTGGGATTGGCGTAATGCTTGGCATTTCTATTGTGGCGGCGCTATTTTTTTATTGGGGGATTAGCCAAGATAACCCCATTTTGAACATTATTGCGCTGGCCGTTATCTTTTTCGATGCGCTGGGTATGACCCTGTTGGGGCGACACTATGCGCTGCTCTCTGCTGAACTCAGCGATGGAACGATAGAGACATTTGAGGGTGAAATAGAGCGTGTGATACGCCCACAAGGCCGCCGTGCTGGTCAATATCTACTCCGCATTGATGACGCCGAGTTTTATGTGCCCAAAGAGGTGTTCAAACATTTCATCCATCAGGCGCGCTACCGTGTGTATTGCAGCCCGCGCACCCGCACTTTGCTCGCCGCTGAATTGATTGAGGAGCGCTAATGCCCACACCAGAAAATCACCAGAGGCTGATGAGCGCGTTTGCTTTTTCAGAAGAAGATGTGCATAGCAACCGCAACGGCGTGATTACACCCCACCAGTATGAACAGTTACTCATGACACGGCGGGTGGTTGTGATTATCGTGCCTGTACTCATCGCGCTGACCGTAGTTATAGACTTCATCTGGACAATAGGCCAACTCCGTCTATTTCCTTTTGTGCTGTTTGCGGCTGTGCTTGGTGGGGTATTGCTGTATTACCTGCGCCGCTACCCAGCGGATACCAACCGCTACACCCTACAGCATGTGAGCGGCGAATTAGACAGTATCCGCTACAAATTCTTCAAAAAATGGCGCGAGGCAGAAATTGGCGGCCAAAAATTCTATGTCAATGCTGTACAATATCACGCCCTTGCGCCATATATTGGCCAACACATCACCATTTATTACACCCAGCCCGCGCACCATATCATCGCCGTTGATGTGGTGGACGTAGAAGGGCAGTAGATAGTGTTACTCTTATAGATGTTTTTAATTACTAACTCTAATCTTTTGTAATATAGCCGTGTTTCCTAATTCTTCTCCATTCTCATTCGTAATAACAAGACGCTCACCGCTGGTTATATGATACATAGCAATACCTAATTCGTATTCGCCTGCTGATATTGATGAAGAAAGTGTAAATTGATAAGTGTCTTGAATAGGGGTATCAACAGGCCATTGGGTTGTTGGTAGTTGCCAATTTAACGGTTCACTATCTTGTTGCCCCCACAGTGGATTACCTGTTTCAGGATTAAATGGTCCAAGCACATATACAATAACCTTATATCGTTCCGTTATAGGTTCATCTGTTTGCCAAAATAAAGTAACTTTAATCTCTTCTCCCGGTGATACGGTATCTGTCTCTAAACTATACCCTAATAAATTAATTGTTTCTCCTAATCTCCAATTGAGTTCTTGCTCAATGTTAGTATTTTCACTGGCAATATCAATATTACTTTTTATAATCGAAATGTTTTTTAATGGTATTT
>DAOTWU010000105.1:0-2559 GCA_034435735.1 Anaerolineae bacterium
TCGAAATGATCATGGATGAAGATTCGTGGTATGTGGTGCGCAACACGCCGGGCGTCACCGGTTTTGTGGGCATGGGTAACGAACCTACCCCACTGCGCCCGGACGAGGTCAAAGCGATTATCGACCGCATGCAGAGCACCGATATTGCGGTTAAAGTGGACTTCCGCATTGGCGACAAAGTGCGCATCACTGAAGGCCCATTCAACGATTTAATCGGCACTGTGGCCGATATTGACCCAGATAAACAGCGGGTGCGCGTCATGGTGAGCTTCTTCGGGCGGGAAACGCCAGTAGAACTGGACTTCTTAGAGGTCGAAAAAGTGTAGCCAGCCGCACGCCACGATGCCTCTTGCGGCTATCTAATGGGGCATCGCATCTGTACGATAAGTGCAACAACGTGTACACTAAACACCTGCCTTGTGCCCAAGGCAGGCGGTTTTTTGTAAAGCCAAAGTGTAAAAGCAAACGCTTCGTGATAGTGAGGTAGTCTTATGGCCAAAAAAGTCAAAGCAGTGGTGATGCTGCAAATCCCTGCGGGCAAGGCCAACCCAGCCCCGCCGATTGGTCCGGCGCTTGCCCAGCATGGTATCAACATTATGCAGTTCTGCAAGGAATACAATGCGCGCACCAGCAACCGCATGGGCGACATCATTCCAGCAGAAATTACCGTTTACCAAGACGGTTCATTTAAGTTCAAGCTGAAAAGCCCGCCGACATCCTTCCTGATTAAGAAAGCGGCTGGCATTCCCAAAGGTGCTTCCAAAGCCCCAAGTGAAAAGGTCGGCAAGCTGACCCGCGCCCAAGTGCGTGAAATCGCCGAGCAGAAAATCAATGACATGAACGCGCTCGATATTGAAGCTGCTATGAAGCAGGTCGAGGGCACTGCCCGCAATATGGGCGTCGAGATTGTAGATTAGCACGATGATATGTGGGAGGGCGTAACCGCCCATCCGTACCACAAGGAGTGAATATTATGCCAAAACGTGGAAAACGCTATCAGGAAGCGATGAAACTGTTCGACCGCCAAAAGGAATACCCGCTGGCGGAGGCGGTCGAAATTGCCAAGAAGGCGGCAACAGCGAAATTTGACGAAACGCTGGAAATGCACTTCCGCCTGGGCATTGACCCCCGCCACAGCGACCAGCAAGTGCGTAGCACTGTGATGCTGCCGCATGGTACAGGTAAAACCGTGCGCGTGTTGGCCTTTGCCGAAGGTGAAGAAGCCCGCGCGGCAGAAGCTGCTGGCGCTGATATTGTTGGCGGCGATGAAATCATCCAACGCATTCAGAAAGAAGGCTGGCTAGAATTTGACGCGGTGGTGGCCGTGCCGTCCATGATGCCGAAAATCGGTCGCATTGCCCGTATCCTCGGCCCGCGCGGTTTGATGCCAAGCCCGAAGGCCGGCACAGTGGTGCAGCCCGATGCGCTGGAGCGCGTGATTCAAGAGCTGAAGGCTGGTCGTGTGGAATTCCGTAACGACAAAACCGGCAACTTGCACGTGCCGATTGGCAAAGCCAGCTTTGATTTGCAGGCGCTAATCGAAAACGCGCAGGCGATGTTAGACGCTGTCGAGAGCAACAAGCCCTCCGGCGTCAAGGGCACATACATCCGCCGCATCACCATCACCCCAAGTATGGGGCCGGGTGTGCGTGTCGAATACAACAAATAAGCATGATCAAGGGGCATGGCGACGGCTGTGCCCCTGATATTTTCCCCCGATGACAGTTCGTTACCTCTCTGGAGACCCCCTACTGACACAATCCGCTTATTTGGCCTTTGGCTATAACGCCCGCGCCCGCAGCGAGGTCGGTGCATTAGAGACGGCGCTTTTGACGCGCTATCCGGCGGCCTTTGCTAGCTACAAACGGGCATCGCGCAAGGGGCGCATCAAAGCAGGCACATACTGGCTTTGGAGCGATAGCCAGCCGAAGCTTTTGTTTTTAGCGGTGCGGCTCTCCAATGTGGGGGCGACGCGCTTGCGTTATGTGCAGGCGGTTTTGCTGGCGTTGGCGCGTGACTATCGCCAAGAGGGCATCACCAGCCTCGCCATCGCCCGTGTGGGCAATGCGCACGAATGGGCAGAGATACGCCACCTGATTGATATATGGCTGAATCCCATCGCCCTGCCTGTGGTAGTGTATGAGGAGTATTTGCCCAATGTGCGGGCAGATGAGGGTTTTTAGCTGGCGAACTTCTAGCTCGCAAACACCGCCCCCCAAAGCAGAAACGCCGCCATCCCAATGACAATTGTCAGCAGTAGGTTTTTGGTGCGCCATGCAATCAAAATGGCGATAATGCCGCCAAACAGATAAGCATTGCCCAACGACAGCGCCCACGCCCCATCACGGATGAACATCTCTGGAACAATGATGGCTGTCAAAGCCGCAACAGGTACATAGCGCAGGGCACGGATTAAGCGCGGGGGCAGGTCTAGCCGCCCAGCCAGCGCCAATATCGGGTAGCGGGCGGCAAAGGTCACCAGCATCATGCCCAGTATCATCAGCCATTCACCGTTCATGAGGCGGTCTCCTTATGCGCTTCAAAGTGGGGCGCGCTGCG
>DAOTWU010000106.1:0-5450 GCA_034435735.1 Anaerolineae bacterium
GGGAACAACAGCTTCTTGGTCAACATCACAGAAGAGGGCTATTTTCTCCACGACTTCGTGACTGACAGGGTGATCCGTGCGGGCGATGATAATATGAGGTTGGATGCCGATGCTGCGTAATTCCCGCACGCTGTGTTGAGTTGGCTTCGTTTTTAGCTCGCCAGTTGCGGCAATATAAGGCAGGAAAGTGGTGTGCACAAAAAGCGAATCGCGCCGCTTTAGTTGAGAGCGCATTTGGCGGATGGCTTCTAGAAAGGGCTGGCTTTCAATATCGCCAACTGTGCCCCCCACTTCGACAATGACGATGTCGGCATTATGGTCTTGGCCAACACGGACAATACGGCGCTTGATTTCGTTAGTGATATGCGGAATTACCTGAATAGTACCACCCAGATAATCGCCACGGCGCTCTTTGTCAATAACATGGCTATAGACCTGACCAGCCGTGACATTGCTACCACGGCTAACGCTCTCATCTACAAAACGTTCATAATGCCCCAAGTCAAGGTCAGTTTCTGCGCCATCATCAGTGACGAAAACCTCACCGTGCTGATAAGGGCTCATCGTGCCGGGGTCTACATTGAGATAAGGGTCAAGCTTCATAATCGCAACTTTGTACCCGCGCGCTTTAAGAATGCGCCCCATAGAAGCCAAGGTTACGCCCTTACCCACTGAACTCACAACACCGCCTGTACCGAAAATGTATTTGGGTTTGCTCATTGCATTTCCCTGATTAAAACTCCAAAGGCTGTCATACATTGACAAGACCCCGCAATAGGCGGGGTATCAACAAAAAGTGAGGCGGGCCGATACACGTTCGTCCCGCCGATGCTATGCTTAAAAACCAAAAGGGCAAAGCCCAAAGAAGGTGGTTTTTTAGGTTAAACCAATTTAGCCAAATCGTCGGCAGTGCGCCGCATATCAAGGAAAATCAGGCCAAGCTTAGCCCCTTCGCGGACTAGCGTTGTCAAGACTGCTTCTTCCCCAACGGACATCAGAATAACATAGCCGGAGTTACCCTTAACATAAACCTGCTCCAGAACACCGCGCCCCAGCTCGCTAGAAATACGCTCGCCTAGTGAGAGCATAGCTGCCGACATCGCCGATACGCGGTCTTCTTCAACGTCTGCAGGTAGGGATGAAGCCATAATGAGGCCGTCTACACTGACGACGGCAGAAGCTTCAATTTCCGGCGTGGTTGACTGCAAGTCGCGCAGGCGGTCAACCATTAGTTCAGTCCGCGATTTTGCCATGATTTACTCCTCCCCAAATGTGCCCCCAGGCACAAACGCTGATAAGGGTTTATATTCAGATAAGCAACCGCGCCAAGGTATGCATAAGACCTGTTTCTTTTACTTTAAAACATTTCTACGTCATAGAACGTAAATGTACATCAATGGCGCGCTTAAAGTCTCAATAGTTATTCAAAAAAGTAAAAGAAGCGTGCATATAGAAAAACACGCCCAACAACAACCAGATGCATGGTTTCGTTCCATATTATACAAAAGGATAGTTAAACGGCAAGTTGACAATGCTAATTAGTCTCTGTTTCTCATTAAAAAGTCGGGAAACAATGAGATTTGAAGCCTGTTCAGGTGTATAAACTCCGCTATACTGTGAAAGGTGGGGCGTAGGGTAAACGTCCAGCAAACTCAGTATAGATACGCCATAATCACCCTGTATTGGGCTTAGTTATCGGTAGATGCGGATATGACAAATTTTCCACAAGATACACGACGATCAAATGATGCCAATGGCATTAATCTGGTGCAAAATGTGGCAGAGCGAGTTGCCCAAAGTGTTGGCCAGGTGATTATTGGCAAGCGCAACGAAGTACGGCTTGCTGTATTAGGCTTATTGAGCGAGGGGCACATTCTCATTGAGGATATTCCCGGCGTCGGTAAAACAATGATGGCCAAAGCGTTGGCACGTGCCATTGGGTGTACCTTTAGCCGCATTCAGTTCACGCCGGATATGTTACCTTCCGATGTTACGGGGGTTTCACTTTTCAACCAAAAAACACGCGAATTTGAATTTCGGGCAGGGCCAATTATGGCGCAAGTGGTATTGGCAGATGAAATTAATCGCGCTACCCCCAAAACACAAGCCGCGTTATTGGAGGCAATGGAAGAACGTCAAGTAACTGTGGATGGGGAAACCCATAGCATGCCTCAGCCCTTTATGATTTTAGCCACACAAAACCCAATTGAATATGAGGGGACATTTCCCCTACCAGAGGCACAATTAGACCGCTTTCTATTGCGGATTCAGTTGGGGTATCCTAGCCCAGCTGAAGAGCTAACGGTGCTTTCTGCGCAACAATATACCCACCCTCTTTACAACATGCAGCAAGTTGTAAGCGTTCAAGAACTGCTAGCCGCACAACAAGCTGTGCGCGAGGTTTATGTTGCGGATGAAATCAAACGCTATATCGTTGATTTAGTGAATGCCTCGCGCCAGCATCCTGATGTGTATTTGGGAAGTAGCCCGCGCGGTTCATTGGCGTTATTCCGCACAGCACAAACACGCGCAGCCATGGCCGGGCGCGATTATGTAATACCAGATGATGTAAAGGCACTGGCTGAAGTGACATTAGCCCACCGTATTATTGTTGGGCCAGCCGCACGCATTAAAGACATCTCATCACGCACTATCGTTCAAGATATATTGCTCACAACACCCGTGCCAGGAACATCTATACACCAATAGCTAACCACCATGTCCAACCGACGGAATGCCATTTACATACTGCTATCATTAGCCCTACTCACTGGCCTATTCACCGGAAAGGCTATCTTCTTCACATTAGCTTATGCGCTTGGTGGATTGTTAGTGATTTCGTATTTATGGGCGTGGCTATCCGTGCGGTGGCTCACTATCCGCCGAAAAACACGGTCTCGGCGGGCACAGGTAGGGCGCAGCTTAGACGAAGTGTTTACAGTCTATAATCAAAGCCTATTGCCTAAGCTATGGTTGGAAATTCGTGACCACTCAACACTGCCAGGACACAGAGCAAGCCATGTTGTACCGCCTTTATTCGGTCGGGGGCGCTACCGCTGGTATACAGAAACGCCTTGTGTGGTTCGGGGCGAATTTCAGTTAGGCCCAATTACGATTAAAAGCGGCGACCCTTTCGGCTTTTTCACTGCACCGAGACGGGTTAGCGGCACTGAACGGGTGATTATTTACCCGCAAACTGTGCCGATTAATCATTTTGAGTTGCCGTTGGGCACCTTAACAGGTGGTGAAGCACAGCGACGGCGCACACATTACATCACCACCAATGCTTCTGGTGTGCGGGATTATGTTTCTGGCGATAGTTTTAACCGCATTCATTGGCCAAGCACCGCCCGCAAAGGGCGACTTATTGTTAAAGAATTCGAGCTAGACCCGCTGGTGGATATTTGGATATTTGTAGACTTTTCAGCAACATCACTTGTTGAAGACCCCAGTATAGAGCGCGTTGGCGGTACTGGTGCTATTATCCCAACATCGCAGGACATTCCACCTTCGACAGAAGAATACGCGGTGGTGGTGGCGGCATCGTTGGCGAATTACTTCATCAATTTAGAGCGGGCAGTTGGGTTTGCCGCTTATGCCCCACACCGTGCTATTCACCAACCAGAGCGGGGAAACAGGCAATTAACACGTATTTTGCAAACCCTCGCGGTCGCGCGCAGCTTATCCGGTTATTCCTTAGCACAGATGCTATCATTGGAAACGCCCTATTTCACGCGGGGAACGACGTTGATTATTGTGACCGCTTCATTAGACCAAAGTTGGGTAACAGAAGCGCAAATTTTGTCACGGCGTGGCATTCGTCCAATGGGGGTTATTATTGATCCACATTCGTTTGGCGGGGCACAAACCTCTGATGAACTGCGAGGGATGCTACAACTGGCAAAAATTCCTAGCATTGTTATTCGCAGAAATGACGATTTGAGCGCAGCGCTGGCACAAAGGCCATTATAAAGCCCGTTGCCACCAGTGAAATTCACCAATCATTTCGAAGCCCTGTGATTCGAGCAAACGACAATCATGGACATGGGAGAGAGGGATAACTGCGCCCAATGTATCTGCTTGTTTTTCTGCCGCCAGCTTATGTGCTGTATTGATGGCATTCAAAGTAATCGCGCCTTCCAACCAGATGCCCGCATAACTAAATGTTTTTACGGGTAATAGCCATGTTTCATCACAAGTTAAGGCGTAATTGTCGTGATGATGAGGCTGAGTCACATACAAAGCATAGGTCTCTTCTGAGCGAACATAGTCACAAGCAGCCATCACATGGTGCATAGGTGTATTAGAAACACGAACAAGCGCACGGGCAATATTTGCACTGATGGCACGCCCAGCGGCAGTGGTGGCATGAACAAGGGCGCGCCCTGCCCCTTTATTGCGGTAATTGGGATGTATCGCGAGTAGGTCAACTTCCCAACGTTCTACCCCTTGCGACGAGTATGTAAGAAACGAGGAGATATAGCCCATAATACCGTCCAGCGTATCGATAACATGGGCGCGATGCCCATCTTGCGCAAGCGCTGTGGCAATAGTTTCTTGTGAAAATGGCGTATCCCAAACTTGCTCGCTTAAGGTCACAATAGCGCTAATATCTTGCGCCACTGCTGGGCGAATAATATGCGGCATAAATTCGAACTCCTCGCGATACCAAGCAAAAGGTAGAATATTCTACGCGAAGATTGATAGTTTTAGGGATGGTTTATTTGGAAAAACAAACAAAAATCACCAGCGCTACGCAGCAAAAGCAATCATATCGCTATTTATATTTACTGGTTTTTACCGGTGGCATGACCACGCTGGCGATTGAATTAAGCGCTTCTCGCTTGCTGGGCAATGTGTTTGGAACGAGCAATTTGGTTTGGGCAAATGTTATTGGGCTGATTTTGCTGTATTTAACAGCGGGGTATTTTATTGGCGGGCGTTGGGCAGACCACTCACCTTATGCTAAAACACTTTACCAAATTGTGTTGTGGGCGGCGTTCTTAGGTGCGCTAATTCCGTTAGTAGCCCGTCCCGTGTTAACAACTGCAGCGGTAGCATTTGCCGATTTACAAGCAGGGCTGGCTTTAGGCTCTTTTATCGCTGTGCTGGTGCTGTTTTCTGTGCCAATCACCTTATTGGGCACTATTTCACCCTTTGCGATACGGCTAGCCATAGAACAAGTTGAAGATAGTGGAAAAGTGGCTGGGCAAATTTACGCTATCAGTACGTTAGGCAGTTTGATTGGCACATTTTTGCCCGTACTATTCATTATCCCAACGTTGGGCACCATACAGACGTTTTTACTGTTTGCTGGAGCGTTATATCTGATTGGCTTTGTTGGCATGTGGCGAGAAGCAAAAATACGGGCACTGCGGTGGCTATGGCAACCTGTGCTAATTGTAGTACTGGCACTGGTTGTATTGAGCGGCCCGCTTCGCCCACCGCCT
>DAOTWU010000107.1:0-5081 GCA_034435735.1 Anaerolineae bacterium
TATTATAAAGGGTATATACCAGCTTTGGCAGAGGCTGTTTTCATGAACGTATAAGAAGTATCTATATTTTTGGTGCAACCCGATATTGTAGAGTGTGGCCAACAAGTAGCCGTGTTTGCGCCTGTAGTACTGGCAACGCCACAAAAATGAGCGTTAAAATCGGCAATAGGGGGAAGCTGATGAGTGTCAAAATCCCCTCTTTTAGGTTCATGGGTTTGGTTCGTGGTGGGCGGACAATTACGTCTTGATACCAGAATACGACAGCTAAAAGCACGAAGATAACAAAGGAGAGCTGCAATAGGAGTATGGCGGGGTCTTGGATAATTGCCGCTAGAATACCACCAATGCCTTTTTCAGGATTGATGGGCAATAAATCGGGGTTAAGTAAAATCGGTAATTGCGAGCCAACCGTCAAAATTACCCAACCTGCACCTGCTAGTAAAATGTCATGGGCGACGCGCAGCAATAGCTTGAAGGATGTCCAGAACTCCATTTCAGGATGCTCTAGCATTTTCGCGATGATATAACCTACCTCTTTACTGCCCCAAGCATGCCGCAATGTTTGTTGGTAACGGTTTTTTATGGCTTGCCATAGCGTGTCGCCTGTAGTGGCATGGGCTAGGAATGGCAAGAAAATTGGCTCTAGCTGAACTTTCCCCTCTCTAGCAAAAAAAGCTTTAATAAACATATGCCAATCTTCTGCCATCACATCTGTATCCCAATAACCACTGTTTTCCATCAACTTCATGCTTAAGGAGTACGATGAGATGGGCATTGGCAGCCACCATGGTGCAGCCAGATAAGCCAACTCAAAGGCAGTAGAGTAGGTGTTGACTAGGCGCATGAGGGGGTTAATTTCCCAGATATTGCCGTGATAGCGTATAGGTGCTTGCCAGAAACGTTCATAGCGATTGGGATTTGTTGCAAAGTGATAGGTTAGGGCTGCGAAATATTGGGCATGCCAATAGGTATCTGCGTCCATTGTGGTGACGGTCATATAATCGATGTTATAACCGCGCTCATCCACGAGCTTTCGCTTCACCCATTTGACCGCCCATGCTTCATTAGCAGATTTACCCCGCATTTCGCCAGGTAAACCACTTGGATGTACGGTGTAATAAAAATTGGTGAATTGGTGCTTATAAATACTTCTCAAATGCTCGGCTTTTTCTACACATTCTTCCTCTGTGGCTTCCATTGCTAAAACCACAGTCATTTGTTGCGATGCACAGTGTTGCCGCGCGAGATTGTCTAAAGTGCGTTTCAGAATAGGAAGGGGCTCTTTGTAATTGGGGATAATGACAACATGATGAACCGCTTCCCATGGAATGGAAGTTTCATCTCGGTTTTCTAAATATCGTTGATGCCAATCAATCGCTTCCCATTCACGGATATAGCGCAACCCCATTGAGTTAGCGATACCCGCTAACAAAAAGCGTATGGCGGAATAGAAAGCCAAAATAGCCGCTATCATTAAAACAAAGCGCGGAAAAGCAACAGCACTTGCGATGCAAAATAACAAGGCTAGCCAGGCCATAAACCCTGGAATGCCGTCTAGAATTCGCTCAGGTATAGGCGGTGGCGGTGTGCCCCCCCATACCGAACTGCCCACACCAATTTGTACGTTGTTACGGCGGTCTCCACTAGATTGATATGGCACCGTTTCAAATCCTGCTTTGTTACGATAGCAAAACAGCGACAAGGATAGCATACACAAGCCTACTCAACCAGTACAGAAGCAGACAAGATTTTGTGGCCAACTATCGAGAATCGCAGGTATAGTGTTAAAATAAAAATATGGTGCGGTACTCCCAATATGGTAGGTTTTAATAATATGGAAGATACACTTGTTCTTATCATTGAAGACGATGAAGAAATGTTGCGTTTATTGGCCATGGATTTAAAAACACATGGCTATCAGGTTGTGACGGCTACAGATGGCTTATCTGGCTTGCGATTGTTTCATGAACAGCAACCGGCTTTAGTGGTGCTAGATATTGCTTTACCTGTCATGGATGGTTGGACAGTTTGCCAGCGCATTCGTGAGCAATCTGACGTGCCTATTCTCATGATGACGGCACATGCAGTTAGTGAAGAGGAAATCGCAGCAGGGTTGGAGCTGGGTGCAGATGAATATATGTTGAAACCACTGCGTAACTTAGAGTTTCATGCCCGTGTTAAAGCGTTGCTGCGCCGCGCTGGGCTTGGGCAGCAGGCAACGTCTGGCCCAATGCGGTATCAGGATGATTATCTTTCCGTCGATTTGAAAACGCGACGTGTTTCGGTTGGCGGCAAGGAAATTCGCCTAACGCCCACAGAGTTCAAATTGCTTGCTATGTTTATCGAGCATCCTGATGAAGTATTGACGTTTCAAGAACTTCTAGAGCATGTTTGGGGGCCAGAATATAGTAGCGAGCATCATTATCCCCGCATTTATGTCTCGCACTTGCGTCGCAAAATAGAACCCGATGTAAAAAACCCCACATATATCCAGAATGAATATGGTGTGGGGTATCGTTTCGTCGGTGTGAACAAAGAATAGGTGATCTCTGGTCTATTCTTCTTCTAAAAATAGTTGTAAACGAAATGCACCTTCTGTTGTGCCATTTTCCTGTTGGTAGCGGGTGGCAAGAATAGTGTATTCGCCTGTAGCAGGAATTGTATACGCTTGTAAGTAGGCATCTGTTGGTGATGTTAACCCTGTGCCATCATCATTGCGCGCTAGTTCATTTCCGTCACTATCCTGCAAAATGATGAAAGCATCTAGGTTACCATTAAGCCGTTCCATAGTTATGCTGATAACATCACCTGCCTCAGCTTCAAAATGGTATATTGCAACAGGGCTACCATTGCTGATTTGCCCCTCTACAGAGTGTCCGTAAGCGATAACTGGCGCATCTCCACTTACTTCGCCAACTTTGTCCAGTTGTAATTCAAATGTGCCAGTTGTTGTGCCTGCTTCTCTTCTGAACCGTGTAGCAAGTATTGTGTAGATGCCGTTACTGGGTAATTGGATATTGCGCAAAAACGCATCGCGCCCGCTACCTTCTGGGTCATCATCGTTCAACGCAATTTCTTCGCCTGTGGGGCTAAGAAGAACCAGTAATGGGTCAAGTGTGCCCGTGATACTTTGCATGCCTATATCGACAACATCACCAGCGTGCCCCGCGAATGTATAACTGATGATAGGTTCAACATCGCTGATAGCGCCTTCGACACGCTCGCCATATTGCAGGTTGGTATTGGCAGTTTGTATGCTTTGGCCATCAGTAGCCAGCAAACGTAGTATAAATTCGCCGCTTGTACCACCAGCAGCTTGCCCGAAGCGTGTGGCCAAAATAGTATAAACACCATCATGGGGCAATTCAAATTCTCGCAAAAACGCATCGCGCCCACTGCCTTGTGGGTCATCGTCATTACGGGCAATCTCGTGCCCAGTTTCATCTAACAAAATAACTAATGGGTCAAGATCGCCACTCAACCGCTGCATCTGAATGCTGATAATATCGCCACGTGCGCCATTGAAGTCAAATCGCACTTCTGATTGTTGGTTGTCAATAAAGCTTTGAATTTCATCACCATAGGCCAGTAGCCCTTCTTCTGGCGGTGATGGTGGCGTTACTTCTACAACACCATCGATGAGATGCAATCCTAATTCGAATTCACCACTCGTTGTGCCATCTTCTCCACGGAAGCGGGTAGCCATAATTGTATAATGCCCATCTTCAGGTATGACAAACTCACGTATAGCTGCATCGCGCCCATTGCCTTCAGGATCATCGTCATTGCGGATGATTTCATTGCCGTGCTCATCTAACAGAACTAATAGCGGGTCTAAATTGCCATTTAGCCGTCGCATTTCTATGACAAGTACGTCGCCTTCATGAGCATTGAATGTGTAGTACGTAGTTGCTTCATCATCATCAATACTACCAGTAATAACTTCTCCATAAGCAATAAATTCGCCTTCCACAGGTGTGGAGGTCAATTCTTCGAAAAAGGCAACGACATCGGGGGCGGCCTCATCGCCTGCCCGTGTAATGTATTCATCTAAATCTGCAATAGCTGCTTCGATGTTACCAAGGTCTGCCTGTAATAACCCGCGTTCTAGCCATGCATTTATAGAATCTGGTGCAAGTTCAATGACTTGGCTATAGCTATCGAGTGCATCTTCGTATAATCTCAATTGTTGGGAAATGCGCGCTTTAATAAGAAGTGCTTCGACATTCTCTGGTTCTTCAGCGATAACGCGATTTATATCGCTGAGGGCAGGGTCTAGCTGGCCGAGTTCTAGGCGCACATCAGCGCGTGCCAAATAAATGTGAGGGGCACGCTCTCCGCGCTGGATGGCTGCGCTGAAAGATTGCTCTGCATCCTCTAGTTCGCCCATATCCCAATACACATAACCACGGTCTGCATAGGGTTCTGGGTTAGACGGGTCTAGAGCAATAGCTTCTTCATAAAGCGCTAACGCCTCATCATAATTGCCAATATCAGCTTGTTCATCGGCTTGTTCCATAAGCTGCTCAATCTGCACCTCTATCGGAACTTCGGTTGCAGTTGGCGTTGTGGTTGGCGTGGGGGTGTTTGTGGGCGATGGCGTGATAGATGGTGTTAGTGTAGGACTTGGCGTAAAAGTCATCGTAGGAGTGTTCGTTGGGATGCGGGTCGGAATAGATGGATTATGTGGTGTAGGCGGCGGTTCCTCTTGCGAGGAGACTAGACCGCCTATCAATAGTGCTGCGGCAAGTAAACAAGTTAAAATAGCGTTTTTCCAATGAGTACCCACAACACATTCTCCTACACTCTGGAGAGAGAAATAAACATATGCTTTATTGTAGCTGATGTTGGTATTTTTTGGCGAATGATCGTTTGAACTTGGTGGGTATAAAACAAAAGGGGGCGTTTGACCGCCCCGAAGAAATACGCTTAGTTCTGATGTGGTGCAGATTTAGAGCCTTTTGTGCCTTTCAAGCCGCGTGCTGCCGTCATGGCAATCAAGTCAGTTTGATAGTCATAGGTGTTGCGGCGTTTATCCGCATACGCATCACGGGCGAGTTGCACCAGTTTTTCAACAACTT
>DAOTWU010000108.1:0-5104 GCA_034435735.1 Anaerolineae bacterium
AAGGAGCGCGGGAGCATGTCTCAATCGGACAAAGTGAAAATTTTTGAGATTAAGCAATATATGATTATCTGGCGGCAATTGGAAGAGCGCGCCGTGGGTGATGTCACGATAAAAATTCGTGGGCTGGTGCGTTGCATCGGCGATGAGTACGAGATGGACGTTTTCTTCCTCGCGCCGGATAGCCCCTTCCCCGCCCCATCTTATGACATTGAGGCGAAAAAAGGCGCGATGTACCTGCCGATTGCAGATATGGCGGCGTTTGTCGATACCTTGCGCAACGAAAAACCCATCTACGGACATCTACGCGCCGATAATCCCCAATGGACAAGCGTCACCACCACCAAAGAACCCGTTGGCGAAGGTGAAAACGCTTAAGCACCGCACTATGATATGGGGTAGAGGTTGCCTATGCCGCTAGAACTGGAAGCGCTGGTTGGTCATTTATATGTTGTTGGTGGGCGCTCAATCCGTATGACGCCCCCCGGCTCGCTGGTGGAAGTTGCACCACGCAAAGCCGCACGTGGGCGAGAGCTGGATACGTTCTTCGTGCTGGTATTGCCCTCTGGCGATGTCAAAGCGCCGACGGCTTTCTATGAGCGCATGGCTTCGGCCTTAGCTGAGCAATACTTCAGCCAAAGTGGCAGCGTAACAGCCGCACTACGCAATGCGTTTAATGTTGTCAACCAAAACCTCTATGACCATAACATCGCCAATCAGAATCACTATGAAGCTAGCGTAGTGGCGGCGGTGCTGCATGACGATGATGTGTATTTGGCGCGGGTCGGCACAGCGGTGGCGATGCTGTTACATGAAAACACCATGCAGACCTACCCTGAAGATTTAACCTCGACTGATGACCTGTTGCGCGCGCCGATGGGCATTCAGCCTGTACCTGATGTGCGTATGAAACGTTATAGCATCAAACGTGGCACACGCCTGATACTGGGTGATCATAACGTTGCGGCGTTTGATACGGGGCGGGTGCATGCTGCGCTCTCCACGCAGGATATTAACGAAGCGCTGGTTGTGCTGCATGAACTGGCGCTGCTCAATGCGACGCTGATGCTGGTAGAATTTGTCTCGCCCGATACAGAGATAAAGTTGCCCGTACATGAGGGCGAATCCAGCAAGGATATACTGGAACAAGCGAAAAGCGGCGAAAAAAGCGCGGGCAAAAGCGACGATAAGAGTGGCAAGCGGCGCAATAAACGCAGCAATCCAGTCGCTATACAAGTTAAACGCGGGCTAGGGAATGGCGCACTGGGGCTGGCAAGTGTTTTACGAATTTTCTCGCTGATATTTGACCACTTCTTCCCCCAAGAAACTGATGCAGAAGGTAACACTCGGCGGCGCTGGTTCGCCTCTCCAACAGCGACAATTACCGCCATCATCATCCCGCTCATTGTCGTGTTGCTGGTTGGTGGCTTATGGCTTTTGGGTACAGGCGAAAGCGAGTTTGAGCTATGCGTTAAAGAAGCCACTGGCGCGGGCAACATCGCCCGCAGCATCGACAGTAATAACCGCACAAGTCTACTGGCCGCATGGACGCGGGTGCTGGATATTGTGGAAACGTGTAACGCTATGCGCCCCAATGACCCAACGCTGGCCGCACTGCGGGCGGAAGGGCAATTCGTCATTGACGGCTTGAACCAAATTACACGGCGCGACGCCATCCCCCTCGCCCCAATACAGGCGGCCACCCTGACGCGCGTCATCTTGCAGGGCAATAACATCTTCATGCTCGATGACCAAAACAATTGGGTTTATCACACCCAGTTAGACCCTGAAGGGCGGGCGCTGGGCACGGTGGTGCAGCCCGTTGCAGCGATGAGTGGGCAAGGCGTTGACCAATTGCGGCTGGGCGATATTATCGATATTGGTTTTGACCAAGAAGAGCGTAAAATCGTGGCGGTAGATAGTGATGGCGTGGTGATACGCTGTTCGCCGCGATTATTGCTCGATTGCGATGCACAGCGGTTGCTATTGCCAACGACATGGGGCACGCCCTCGCGCATTGCGTTTTATCTGGGCAATCTCTATGTGCTCGACCAAGCCACCAGCCAAATATGGCGCTTTACACCAACGGCGGGGCGCTATGCCAGCCAGCCAACGCCCTATTTCATTGAGATACAGCCCGACCTCTCTACAGCGGTAGATATTGCTATTGATAGCGATGGCGCGGTATATGTGTTGTTCGCCGATGGCACATTATCGAAGTATCTTTCTGGTGAACCGCAAACATTTGGC
Organism: Anaerolineae bacterium; assembly: GCA_034435735.1. Taxonomy (GTDB): domain Bacteria; phylum Chloroflexota; class Anaerolineae; order Aggregatilineales; family Phototrophicaceae; genus S146-30. The sequence goes on from DAOTWU010000108.1 coordinate 2,248, forward strand.
TTTGCCGCCTTCCCCGAAGGGTTGGAGCTGAATAACGCCTACTCCATGTATTTGGACAACAATCCCGTATCGCGGACAATTTACATTGTTGACCAGAGCAGCCGCTCCATTTATGAGACCACATTCAGCGGGAATTTCGTCGCACTTTACCGCGCCAGCGATGAAAGCCGCTTTACATTGCTGAGCCATATCGCAGCAGACCCTGGACAGGGGCTGATATATGCCGTCTCTGGCAATGCGTTGCTGCTGTTTGATATGGGTACGCCTTAACTGTTGAGCATCTCTCGGTAGACGGCCACTGTATCCGCCGCCACTTGCTCATGGGTGAAGTGTGCCACAGCGCGGGCGCGCCCAGCTTCTGCTAGCCGCTGGCGGAGCGCCATATCCGCCTGTAATTGCTGTAAATGCTGCGTAAGTGCTTGTATATCATCTTCGGGGAATATGAGGCCTGCATCGCCAATAACGCCGGGAATCGCGCCGCTATCTGCGCCAACCACAGGCACACCGCTGGCCATCGCCTCCACCAGCACGCGGCCAAATTGCTCTTTCCAGTTGGGGCGCGTGCGAGAGGGCAACACCAGCGCATCCAACTCATGGTACTGCTGCGGCATCGCCGTTGAAGGCAGCCACGGCTTCCATGTGAGGCGGCGGGCAATGTCGAGTGATTCCGCCAAAGAGAGCAGTGGCTCGCGTTGGGGGCCATCGCCAATGATGAGCAAACGCCAATCGCCCGACAGTTGTGCCACCGCCCGCAGCAAAATATCTACACCCTTCTCTTCGACCAAACGGCCAAAATAACCAACGGTGAACGGGCGGCGACGCGGGGTTTCCGCTGGTTGGGGCTGGAATAACGTGGTATCTGTGCCGAATTGGGGGATAACGCGCATTGGGCCATGATAGCCCTTTTCTCGCCAAACTTCGGCGGCGCTCTCTGTACCAGCAATGGCATAATCAACAGTGCGCAATACCCAGCGTTCGCCCATTGAAAACGGCGGCGGGTAGGTGCGGCGGATATTCTGCCAGCTGAAGAAGAGCGAGCGCGCCCCGACCTGCCGCGCACACCATAGCGCTTGCCAGGTGGCGAGGTTATAGGGTTCTTCGTCAATATGGACAATATCTGGCGCAAAGGCGCGCATACGCTTGGCCAATCCGCGATAGAAATGCAGGTGAAAGTTGCCATTGAGGGCGATGGGCAAGGTCTCCAATTGGTAGCCACCCGTATAAACCCGCTCTAGCGCCGTCTCTCCGCGCTCATCACGCCACGAGGGCGGCACGAGAACCAGCAGTTCTACCCCTTCACGGGCGATATATTCTAGTTTGCGCTGGTAGATACCCACCAAGCAGGCTTTGGACAGCATGAGAACCCGCACGTTGTTTTTATCCTCCATGTCGGCGTTGACGGCACATGCGGTTTACCACGTCATCAGTTCATCAGGCAGATGCTCGATGCGGTTATGGAAATCTAGCGCCGCTTCGCCAGATTCAGAAATGTTGATACGGGTGATGGCGGTATTGTAGAAGTAATGAGTGCTATGGAAGGGGCCAGGCAAATTATTAAATAGCGCCTTGAACAGAGCATCGTTAAACAGACCATGCGCGATGATGGCAATATGGGCATTCGGCTGTTCGAGGAGCAGTTCATGCCGTAAGAAGTGGGCAAAGCGCGCCGCCCGCCCGAAGAGGTTCGGACGCGGCTCTTCGCCCCATTCTGGCTTCCACCAGCCCTGCGCTGTGACCGTATCTGGCAGGATATAGTTGGGGAATTCCGCCGCCATTTCATCACGGGTCATGCCACAACCGCCGATAACTTCACCCGCTTCATTACGGTAAAAAACGCCGCCTGCTTCGTGAATATCGGTATGCACTTCTGGCGCGATGCCCAATGCCTCTGCAACAGGCCGTGCCGTCTCTAGGGTGCGGCGCATCGGGCTGACAAAAATGCGATGGATGTCGTAATTAGCCAGCCGCATGGTGGCGGGGCGCATCACCCGTTTACTATGCGCCAAATGCTCGGCGAGGAGTTCCGCTTGTTGGCGACCAATCGGGGTTAAGGCGGGGTCGGCAGAGCGCCCATTATGATAATGGTTTTTATCGTCGGAGGCGTGCCAGAGGGCATTATTTTCCGATTGTGCATGGCGAATGATATAGAGTTCCACAAAAATACCCCTGTACTCTGTTATGAATGCCGATTTGCCCCACATAGATTAATGGCAAATGGGCTATCTGAAAAGTCTAGGTTGGTGCTATATTCCTGCGGACTCAGCTGGCAATATAAAACTGTCTGCATACCCAAATGAAAAGAGGACGCCATGCCGAAAGACTATCACCAGCAACCCCGCACCGCCATGCGTCGCAGTGACCGCGCCATCACTGATGAAGCGTGGATTGAGGCATTTTTGACCTATGCACCAGTTGGTGTGTTGGCCACCGCCCACGATAACCAGCCCTTCATCAACAGCAACCTGTTCGTTTATGACCAAGACCGCCACGCTATTTATATCCACACGGCCAAAGTGGGGCGGACGCGCGCCAATATCGAGCATAACCCGCAGGTGTGCTTCAGCATTATGAGCATGGGGCGACTTTTGCCGGCAGATGTAGCGCTAGAATTCAGCGTGGAATATGCGGCAGTGGTGGCTTTTGGCCAATGCCACATTGTGGAAGATGACGCCGAAGCAACAATGGCGCTACAGCAATTATTAGATAAATACGCACCCCATTTGAAAGCGGGTGAAGATTATCGCCCGCCAGTGGAAGAAGAACTCAAACGTACGACTGTGTTACGGCTGGATATTGAAGAGCTTTCCGCTAAGCAAAAGCTGGTTGAAGCGGATTTTCCTGGCGCCTATCGCTATGA
>DAOTWU010000109.1:0-7567 GCA_034435735.1 Anaerolineae bacterium
AACCTCTTATTCACTCTGCACAAAAACGGCGGCAATCTAAGCGCACTCGCGTTACAGTCCTAGGATGTAGTTCACAACATGTTATAGGCTCTATAGATATGCCACGGGCACAGATTTTTTAGTGGCATACTCACCTGTTTAGGGGGACTTATGGTTCAAATCGGCGATACCGCCAGCCGTACCATCACCGTAACCGATGAACAAATTCGCGCCTTTGCCCAAGCAAGTGGTGACCACAACCCTGTTCATCTCGACGACGACTATGCGGCACAAACGCCCTTCGGTCGCCGTATCGCTCATGGCATGCTCACCGCCAGCTTTATCTCCGCTATTTTGGGCAATGACCTGCCCGGCCCCGGCACGATTTATCTCGGCCAAGACCTCAAGTTCAAAGCACCTGTACACATTGGCGACACCATCACCGCCACAGTGGAGGTGGTGAAATACCGTGAAGACCGCCGCATTGCCACCCTGCGCACCACTTGCACAAATCAGGAGGGCAAAGTAGTTTTGGAAGGTGAAGCGGTCGTCATTGCACCCGCAGGCTAACATTGTGGATAGACCGCCTATGCGCGGTTCATGTTCCAAAATATCGTTTATTTTTTGCAGGAGGGACTTCCTAAAAATGAAACGTTCGCTTATTGTCCTTGTTTTACTCGCCCTGAGCCTCTCGCTCATTGGCGGCATCGTCGGCGCGCAGGAAGAAGAGCCGCTCGTCATCGGCGTGCTCACCGATAATTCCGGCGTTCTCGCTATTTACGGCAGCGAGCTTGATAATGGCTTCACGCTCGGCATCGAATACGCGACTGACGGCACTATGACCGTCGCTGGTCGCCCCGTAGAAGTGGTTTTCCGCGATACTGGCAGTGACCCCGATACCGCGCTAGAGATGGCGCGCGAACTCATCACTGAAGAGGGCGCGGAAATCCTCGTCGGCACCGTGAGCAGTGGCGCCACACTTGGCCTCCAACAGCTCGCCGCCGATTTTGACGTTATCCTCATGGCTGGCCCCGCCGCCGCCCCGCTCATCACTGGCGCTAACTTTGAAGAGCACACCTTCCGCGTCTGCCGCAATAGCTATCAGGACTTCCTGACAATTGCGCCCGTCGCTGAAGAGTTCTTCGGTGGCAATAAGTTCGTCCAATTGGCCGCCGATTACGCCTTTGGCACGAGCAGCGCCGCCGCGGCAGAATTTGCGCTCAGCCAACAGGGCATCGAGTTCGTGCGCGATACCATCCTCGCCCCGCTAGATGCCACCGACTTCACGCCATACCTGCAAGAAGTGCTCGATAGCGGCGCGAATGCCGTCATCATCATTTGGGCGGGCGCAACCACAGTCAACCTGCTCCAACAGGCCGCCGAGCTGGGCTTGCCAGAGCAAATTAACATTTTGCAGGCTTTCAACAGCAATGACCTCATGCCCTTCCTCGTGCCAGAAACCTTCACCGATACGGCTGGCTACATGATTTATCACTACACCTTCCCGCAGAACGAGGTCAACGACTGGCTCGTCGAGCACCACAAAGAAGCGTATGATGGTGACGTGCCCGACCTGTTCACCGAGTGCGCCTTCGCCACTGCGCAGGCCGTCATCGCCGCCCTAGAAGCAACCGATGGCGATACCTTGCCAGAGACCATGATTCCCGCGCTGGAAGGTCTGTCTTGGGTGGGGCCAAAAGGCCTGTACTACATCCGCCCAGAAGACCACCAAGCGATGGTGCCCATGTATCTGGCGCGCTTGACCAACCTCGATGATCCAGAGTTCCGCTACTACGAATTGCTGGCCGAAGTGCCCGCGTGGGACATCCTCCCGCCGTGCGAAGCGCCAGACCGTTGCGATGATTACGACGCCGAAGCCCTATCCGAACTACTTCAGGAGCTACACGCCGAACTGCTTGGCGATAGCATGGGCGAATAGGCGCATTATCGCTGAATCTGGGGGCGTGTCATGCGCCCCCTTTCTATCTTCAATTGAGCTGGATAGACTGATGAAAGATATTATTCTAGAAGCGCAAAATTTACGGAAACAATTTGGCGGCCTCGTCGCGGTGGATGATGTCAGCTTGCAAGTAGAGCGCGGCAGCGTTCACGCCATCATTGGGCCAAATGGCGCGGGCAAAACCACCTTCTTCAACCTGCTCAGTGGCATTTACCGCCCCACAGCTGGCCGCGTCATCTTCAATGGGCAAGATATTACCGACGTACCGCTGCACCGCCGCGCCCATCTCGGCATGGCGCGCTCTTTTCAAATTACGAACATCTTCCCCAATTTAACGGTTTTTGAGAATGTGCGGCTGGCCGCGCAAGCGCAAGGCAATGTCAATCTGGCCTTTTTCCGCCGTGCCGATAACTATCAAGATTACATCGCCCGCGCCGCCGAAGTGCTGGAACTCGTCGGCCTCACCCATGTGGCCACTATGCCCGCCACCGCCCTACCCCATGGCGATAAGCGCAAGCTAGAACTGGGCATCTTGCTCGCGCCAGACCCGCAACTGCTCCTCCTCGATGAACCCACCGCCGGCATGGCCAGCGAGCAAGTGCCAGAGCTGATGAAGACCATTGACCGCATCCGCCAGCAGGGCAATAAAACGCTGGTACTCGTCGAGCACAATATGAGCGTTGTCATGGGCATCTCCGACTACATCACGGTGATGAATATGGGGCGCAAACTGGCCGAAGGCACGCCGCAAGAAATCGCCGAAGATGAAACGGTGCAGCAGGTCTATCTCGGCCAGCTCTATGGCTCATTTGCGGAAGCAACGGGAGGCGAAGCATGACCGCACAACCCCAACCCACCACCTCACCCACCCCAGCGACTGACGCCATCCTGCACGTGCAACAGATTCATACCTTCATCGGTCAGTTCCACATCCTCGAAGGCGTCGAGGTCAGTGTGCCGCGTGGCAGCATCACCGTGCTTTTGGGGCGCAATGGCGCGGGTAAAACTACCACGCTCAAGAGCATCATGGGCATCACCCCGCCCGCTGGTGGCGATATTATCTTCGATGGCCGTTCGCTGGTTGGCATGCGCCCCTACGACATCGCCCGTCTTGGCATTGGCTATGTGCCAGAGCACCGCGCCATCTTCTCCGATTTAACCGTGCGCGAAAATCTAGAAATTGCCGCCCGCCAAAAAGACGATTTAGAGCGCAAGGCCGATTTTATCTTCGAACTCTTCCCAGACCTCAAGCGCCTCTACCACCTACCCGGCGGCAACCTCTCCGGCGGCCAACAGCAAATGCTGGCCATCGCCCGCGCCCTCGTCCCAGATAACCGCCTGCTATTGATTGACGAACCCAGCGAAGGCCTAGCGCCCGTCATCATCGAGCAGCTTATCGAGGCTATTAAGCGCCTTTCTGCCCAAACAACGGTGCTACTGGTAGAGCAAAACTTCTTCATGGCCAGCAAGGTGGCGGATAGCTATGTCATCATTGACGACGGGCACAGCGTCGCCCATGGCGCTATGGCCGATTTGCGCCAAGATACCGAACTCATCCGCCGCTATCTTGGTGTTGGCTAGGGAGTTATCACAACATAGAGGCCATAAAATTATGCTGAGATTGACGCTTTAAGGAACATCTATGAGCAACCAACGACCGACCTTCATCACCATCTTCCTTATTATTATGGGGTTGCTGGCCTTCAGTTTTTTCACCACTGGCAGCCTCAGCGATTTCGCTATTACTGTGACATCTGGCCTATTTCAGGGGATGTTGCTCTTTCTCGTGGCGGCGGGGCTGTCAATTGTGTTTGGCCTGATGGACGTGCTCAATTTGGCACAAGGCGCGTACTTCATGGTGGGCGCATATGTGGGCTATGAAATCCACCACTGGCCAGCACTGGCGCAAATCGTACCCGATGCGAACCTGCGTTTTCCCGTCGCCATCATCGTCGCCACACTCATCGGCGGCGCGCTGGGCTATCTATTAGAGCGCATCTTGCTGCGCCCGCTTTATGACCGCCCGCTGTTTCAACTTGTCGTCACCTTTGGCGTCGGCCTCATCTTCACCGAAGGCGTGAAGTTCATCTGGGGGGTGACGCCGCGCGCCTGGCGCGATACTTTTGGCCTGCTGGCCGGCCAATTCCACATTTTCGAGGCCAGCTTCACCACTTACCGCCCCTTTGTCATTGTCGTGGGCTTGGTGCTAATCGTGGCGATTGCGCTTTTCCTGCGCCGCACCCGCACCGGCATCATCATCCGCGCCGGTGTTGAAGATAGCGAAATGGTCGAGGCGCTGGGCATCAATGTGCGCAACGTCTTCACTATGATTTTTGCGCTAGGCTGTGCCATTGCCGCCATGGGTGGCGCGGTGGCTGCGCCCTTCTTCGGCGCGAATATTGAGCTAGGCAACCAGTTTTTGCTGGCGGCGGTGGCGGTCGTTGTGTTGGGCGGCCTCGGCAGCTATGAGGGCACGGCCATCGCCAGTATTATCGTCGGCTTGGCGGTGGCGGTGGTGGCGCAATTCGTCTCTTCAGAAGCCATCAACCAGCCAGTATGGGCGAGCCTCACCCCTATGATAGTGCTGGCGCTGGTGCTATTGTTGCGGCCAACTGGCCTATTCGGAAAGGAGCGCAGTCATGGCTAATGCAAACCATCGCCCCAACCCCCTAATGACGACGCTCAAAAGTAACTGGTTCTATGTCGCGCTGGTGCTCTTCCTGATCGTCTTCCCGCACCTCATCGGCTGGCTGACGGGCGAAGGGCCATTCGGCATACAGCGCGGGCGGCGCTTCATGGTCATCGGCCAATCCGTCACCCAACAGCTGGCGCTGGCACAGGTCTTCATCTTCGGCATCCTCGCCATGAGTTACAATTTGATGTTCGGCTTCAGCGGCGTCATCTCCTTTGGCCATGCGCTCTTCTTCGGCGCGGGGGGCTATACGCTGGGCATTTTGATGGAAAAGGCTGGTCTAGACCCCACAACGGGCTTCATTTTAGGCGTAGTGCTGGGCATTGTGTTGGCGGGCGGCCTCAGCTTCATCATTGGGCTGGTGTCGTTGCGCTTGCGGGGCGTTTATTTCGCCGTGTTCACGCTGGCGATTGCCGAATCTTTCGCCATCTATTTCTCCCGCTTCCAACCCACTGGCGCAGAGGACGGCTTCACCATTCGCTCCTTGCCAGAGTGGATAGACCCCACCCGCAACCCGCTGACATTCTATTACATCGCGTTGGCGGGTGTGGTGCTGACCTTCTTCTTCATCCGCCGCCTGATGCACTCCCCCACTGGCGCGATATTCCTCGCCATCCGCGAAAACGAACAACGCGCCCTCGCCATTGGCTATAACACGCTGGTTTACAAAGTGCTGGCGATTACGGTGGCGGGCATGATGGCCAGCGGTGCGGGCATGTTGCATGTCATCCTCAATAGCAAGAAAATTGGACCGCAACTGCTTGGCGTCAATTTCACAGTAGAGCCGCTTTTGGGCACAATCATCGGCGGCACAGGCACATTCACCGGTCCCGTCATCGGCGCGGCAGGGCTGTTCTTAGGCGAGCGCGCCTTGCGCGGGGCACAGCTCCCCCTCTCTACGCTGTTCGTCGGCGCGGTTATCCTCATGCTGGTGCTGGCCTGGCTGGCCTACCGCCACTACCGCCAGCACCAAACATGGCGCTCTTACTACACTATGGGCGCGCTGCTTGTGCTGCTGGCGCTGGTGATTATGCTGGGCGTTTGGGCACAGCAAGGCGACATCGTTGTCGATATTGGCAGCAGTTGGGAAGTGCTATTGGGCATCTCATTTGTGCTGGTGGTGATGGTGTTCCCGCTGGGCGTGGTAGGCACATGGACGCGCTGGCGGCTCAATCGTAAGCTCAAGCCAGAGCAAAACCCCATCCTGCGCGCCGCCGCTGGCGATTGAGCTGCCTCCAAAACCACAACGCCCCTCACCACTGGTGGGGGGCACACAAATTTAGCCCAACAATCCGAAAGTTCAGTTTATGCGGTTAAAATAGGGAACAGCTTAGCCACATCCTCCGCATAGGCGCGCACTTCAAGGCTGCAATAGCTCTCTAGTAGCCCGTGATACATGGCCTGTGCCTGCGCCAACCGCTCGCCAAAACCATCTTCCTCACGGAAATACTGCCCAATCCCAGCCCAAACCATGACCTCTTGCCCCATATGCCGCCCGCCACAATGACGCTCAAACCACCCTTGATGCACAAACGCCGCCCGCGCAATCGCTTCCGCGTCACAGGGGTCAAGCTCTGCCAGCACCTCGCGCCAATGCGCCAGCGCCTGCTGGTAGCACTCTATGACTGGCGTATTTCCCACTAAGCGCGCTAATGTATAAAACATAAAACCGCCCTTACAGGTCAGCAGACAAACAAACATATATATGCTATTGTAGTAGCGAATTGAATTTAGAACAAGCGTTCTGAGAGGAAAGTTTGATTATTCAGACGAACTTACGCGCCTAACCGCACCAATAGCGGGATGATGATGGCGAACACCAGAAAGGCCGCCAGCCCCATCAGGCCGCGCAAACTGAGCAAACGGCAAAACTGCGTTGTCCGTTGCTCATGGCCGACATCGGTTTCAAAGGGGTTATTCGGGGTGAGGGTCGTCATTGTTTGGTCTCCTGCTTGTTCTTTCATCGTTATCTATAGCTTAGCACTGCTTTATACGTTAATTATTAAAGATTTGTTGCAAAAATACATAGGTTTCAGGGGCGGTGGTGATATTTGTCGCCCCATATAATGAGGAATGGCATACACAAAATTACCGCCAGCGCACAGGCCGCGCCACCACAACACCATTATGCTATTGTGCGTCCTGTGCGTTATTAATAATAACCCATATATGGCGGATTGGTTGCGTAATTGCGGGAGAAAAACAGGCTTAAAGCGCGGGTTCTAACGAGAGCAACAGCCCCCGTGTCGGCGTATCGAGGTAATACACATCGTAGTCTATGCCCGTATCCAGCACTTCATGGATGCGCGGGTCCATCATCGGCTTAATCATCAGCAACTTCTTACGGATGCGCAGGGCGAAAATTGGCGTATGTTCCGAACCAATATCGACAATCTTCACCCCGCCGCTATAGGCCGCAACTGGCCAATCCAGCGGGTCATCTGGGGTTGTCGCTGGGGCTTGCCGCCGCAACAGCCGCGCCAACATCCCCGCCGACTGCCGCCCGTAAATTTTCAGGTGCGCTTCCACCCGTTCCCGCTGGCGGGTGTTGATGAAACCGTTGCGGTTCATGCGTAAATCGGCGTCGTCAAAATCAAAAAACTGCATCAGCGTTTGCAAATACACGGTCATCAGGCTTTCCCCTATCAGGCTTCCCCAGCCTTCGCTAAGCGCCTATTCTTTCATTAAATTGGGGGAAAATCCATAGCCGAACCCGCCGCCTTAGCCTCCATCATCGGCGCGGGCGATGCGCTCTTCATCAACGGTCACATAGCGCTTGCTACAGGCGTCACATTCTGCCTCATCACCGATGAAGTCCAGCGTCTCGCCACATTCACACGCCCAGCCAATCCGCCGCGCAGGCACGCCAGCCACTAATGCATAATCGGGCACATCGCGCGTGACCACCGCCCCCGCCGCCACAAACGCCCAGCGCC